>NZ_QRQA01000006.1:0-289 GCF_003475755.1 Mitsuokella sp. AF33-22
GGTCCCCCTTCTCCCTGCGGGGAGAAGGCTTGGGGCTCATGACCCTCGGCAGAACACGAGCCCGGCAAGTCGCGCAGCCTTCCCCGCGCACGGGGAAGGTGCCCCGAAGGGGCGGAAGAGGTCCTTGAGCAAGGGGCTACGCTTTGCCGACCATGGACCTCTTCCACCGCTGACGCGGTCCCCCTTCTCCCTGCGGGGAGAAGGCTTGGGGCTCATGCCCCTCGGCAGAACACGAGCCCGGCAAGTCGCGTGCCTTCTCCGCGCACGGAGAAGGTGCCGAGCTTGCGAG
>NZ_QRQA01000006.1:299-149780 GCF_003475755.1 Mitsuokella sp. AF33-22
GTCCCCTTTGGGGAAGCTGTCGGCGCAGCCGACTGAAGGGGTGACTGCAGGCAGTGACGCAGCAGCTCGATGTAAACAGGCGCGGAGATTGCGGGCGAACGGTTGACAAACGCGCGTCTCCGGTGTATCATAATAGCATGTTTTTAAAACATAGCTGATTTATATGAGATAACATCCATAGGTCATTCGAAAACGGAAGCCTGTGGGGCTGGTCTTTTATTTGGCGTGCCTGCGATACAACATGCGCGGGCGGACAGAGAGACGGGCTCCGCAGGCTTTTTTATCTGGGATGTGCAGCTTGGGAGGCATGCGGTATGACAGTTACAGTAAACGGCGAACCTTTGGAAATCGAGAAATCCATCAACCTGACGGAATTTTTGCAGGTGGCGAAGGCGGAGCAGCCCGAGTACGTGACAGTGCAGCTCAACGGCGAATTTGTCGATCATTCGGGCTTTGACAAGACGTTCGTCAAGGACGGCGACACGGTGGAGTTCCTGTATTTCATGGGAGGCGGTGCGAGATGAGCCTGACGAACGAACAGCTTGAGCGCTATTCGCGCCACATCATCCTGCAGCAGGTCGGCGGCAAGGGGCAGGAGAAGATCCTCTCGGGCAAGGTGCTCGTCATCGGCACGGGCGGCCTTGGTTCGCCGGCGGCGATGTATCTTGCGGCGGCGGGCGTTGGCACGATCGGCCTCGTGGATTTTGATGTGGTCGATCTTTCGAATCTGCAGCGCCAGATCATTCATCAGACGCCGGATGTCGGCCGGCCGAAGGTCCAGTCGGGCAAGGAGACGATCAACGCGATGAATCCCGACGTTACGGTGCGCACGTACAACGAGATGGTGACGGCCGCGAACATCCGCGACATCATCCGCGACGAGGATTACGATTTCATCATCGACGGCACGGATAATTTCCCCGCGAAGTTCCTCATCAACGACGCGTGCGTCTTTGAGAAAAAAGCGTTCTCGCATGCGGGCATCATCCGTTTCCAGGGGCAGCTCATGACGTACGTGCCGGGCAGGGGGCCGTGCTATCGCTGCGTGTTCCCGACGATGCCGCCGAAGGACGCGGTGCCGACGTGCCGGCAGGCCGGGGTGCTCGGCGTGATGGGCGGTGTCATCGGCACGCTGCAGGCGACTGAGGCTCTCAAGTACCTCCTCGGTGTCGGTGATCTTTTGACGGGATACCTTTTGACGTACGATGCGCTGACGATGAATTTCCGCAAGGTGAAGATTCCGCGCAATCCGCACTGCGCCGTCTGCGGCGAGCATCCGACGATCACGGAGCTCATTGACTACGAGCAGCCGGCATGCGATCTGCGTGCGGCGAGAAAGGGCTGATTTTATGGCAGCAGAGGAAAACGAGGGCCGGGCGGCGAAGGAACATATCGTCTGGCTGAAGCTTGACGATTACCTCGCGATGGTCCGCCACGCGCGGCAGGTCGCGCCCATCGAGGACTGCGGGCTCCTGGCCGGCACGGAGGAAAACGGCGTCCGCACGGTCGAGAAGGTGTTCTACCTCACGAACGTCGACCACAGCCCGGAGCATTTCGCGCTCGACCCCGCGGAGCAGTTTGCGGCCATCAAAGAGATGCGCGCGGCGGGGTGGAAGCTCCTCGGCAACTGGCACAGCCATCCCGCGAGCCCGTCGCGGCCGAGCGAGGAGGACAAGCGCCTGGCCTTTGACAGCAGGCTGAGCTACTTCATCCTGTCGCTGAATGGCGGCGAGCCGGTGCTGAGCAGCTTCCACATCGAGAAGCATACCCGCGTGAGCAAAGAGGACCTGCGCATCCGCTGAGTGGCGGAGAAGGCGCAGGCGTCCCCTTTGGGGAAGCTGTCGGCGTAGCCGACTGAAGGGGTAACCGAAGGCCATAACGTAGAGGTTCGATGTAAATGTGTGTGAAAGATGCAATCATGTGTATATTTTTGGGAGGAACCATCATGGCAGTAGACTACAAGGAACTCAAGAAAGGCGGCTTCATGCGCCAGAAGCAGAAGGACTGTTTCTCGATGCGCCTCAAGTCCGTCGGCGGCCACTTCACGGCCGCGCAGCTTGCGACGGTGCAGAAGGTCGCCGAGAAATACGGCAAGAGCTACGTGCACCTGACGAGCCGCCAGGGCATCGAGATCCCGTACATCCGCCTGGAGGACATCGACGAAGTCAAGAAGGCGCTGCAGGAGGGCGGCGTCGAGGTCGGCGTCTGCGGCCCGCGCGTGCGCACGATCACGGCCTGCCAGGGCGCGGCGACGTGTCCGTCTGGCCTCATCGACACCGTGAAGCTCGCGAACGAATTCGACAAGCGTTACGGCGGCAGGGAGCTGCCACACAAATTCAAATTCGGCTTTACGGGCTGCCACAACAACTGCCTCAAGGCCGAAGAAAACGATTTTGGCGTCAAGGGCGGCGTGCTGCCGCGCTGGGAAGCTCCCGCGTGCATCTACTGCGGCGTCTGCGAGGCCGTCTGCCCGCAGAAGATCATCAAGGTCGACAAGGACGCACAGCAGGTGACCTTTGACCGCGAGCAATGCGTGTACTGCGGCAAATGCATCAAGAGCTGCCCGACGGACGCCTGGCAGGGCGACAATGGCTTCGTCATCTCGTTCGGCGGGCTCTACGGCAACCGCATCGCCGTCGGCCGCCATTTCCTGCCGATTGTCTTCGACGAGGCGAAGCTCTATGAGATTGTCGATGTGACCCTGAAATTCTTCGAGGAGAACGCAAAACCGAGCGAGCGTTTCGCGAACTGCCTCGATCGTGTGGGCTGGGACAAATTCCAGCAGAACGTGGAGGCCGTATTATGAGCAACATTGCAACCGACGCCAGCATCGACATCACCGATGTCGTCTGCCCAATCACCTTCGTCAAGGTCAAGGTAGCCCTCGAGGACCTCAAGGACGGCCAGAAACTCGCCGTGCACCTCAACGAGGGCGAGCCCATCGAAAACGTGCCGCGCAGCCTCAAGAACGAGGGCCACAAGGTCCTCTCCGTCAGCCGCAACGACGACGGTACGTACGATCTCATCGTGGAAAAAGGCGGTCTCTCAGCATGAAATTTGCGACAAAACTCTTGCACGGGAGTTTCGGCCCTGACGCGGCCACGGGCTCGGTGACGCAGCCCCTCTACCAGACCTCGGCATTTTACCAGGAAACGGCGGAAGACATGGCAAATGTCTTTGCCGGACGCAAGCCGGGCTTCGTCTACACGCGCGTCAACAACCCGACTGTCATGAGCCTGGAGCGGCGCATCAACGGCCTCGAGGGCGGGGCGGGGGCCGTGGCGTTCGCTTCGGGCATGACCGCCGTCTCGCATGCCGTGCTCAACGTCCTCTCCAGCGGGGATGAACTCGTCGCTTCGGGCGGCCTCTACGGCGGCACGAGCTCGTTTTTCCGCGACCTCGCGCATTACGGTATCACCGTGCGCTATGCATCAGGCGACAGGGCAGAGGACTTTGCGGCCGTCATGACGGCAAGGACGAAGCTTCTCTACGTCGAGACCATCGGCAATCCGAAGCTTGACGTGCCGGACCTTGCGGCGCTTTCGGAACTTGCCCATGCGCACGGCGTGCCGCTTTTCGTCGACAACACCGTGACGACGCCCTATCTTTGCCAGCCTTTGTCGCTCGGCGCCGATGTCGTCCTTCACTCGACCTCGAAGGCCCTCAACGGCAACGGCAACTCCATCGGCGGCCTCGTCGTGAGCGGCAACCGCTTTGCCTGGGATCCCAAGCGCTTCGAGAAGTTCCGTGACTACGCCTGCGGGCCCCTGAGCTTCCTCGTGCGGCTGCGCATGCGCATGGTCACCGACTACGGCGGCTGCATGGCCCCGATGAACGCCTACCTCACGGGCATCGGCCTTGATACGCTTTCCCTGCGGCTCGACCGCATCACGGCGACGGCGCAGCTCCTCGCCGAGGACTTCGCTGCAAGCGGGGCCGCGGTCAATTATCCCGGCCTTGCGTCAAGCCCGTATCACGCCATCGCCGACAAACAGTTTGGCGGCCGCTTCGGTGCCATGCTCACCCTGCGCCTCGGCACCAAAGAACGGGCCTTCGCCTTCATCAACAGCCTGCGCTACGCGCTCAACGTCTCCAACATCGGCGACGCCCGCACCCTCGTGCTGCACCCCGCCTCCACGATCTTCCTGCATGCCAGCGAAGAAGAAAAGCGGGCCGCCGGCGTCACGGATGATCTCGTCCGCATCAACGTGGGCCTCGAAGACCCCGACGACCTCCGCGAGGACTTCCACCACGCGCTCAGCCGCTTAACGTGAACCCCGGAGAAGGCACGGAGGCAGATGGGGGCGTCCCCTGGGGGCAAGCGGTGCTTTGACGCGATATTTTTCTTGTTTTGCCGGGTCTTCTTTGATAAAATAAAAGCGAGTTTTGCAGGCAGGTCACGACTCTCGGAGCCGTGGCCTTTTTTGACGAAACGTCATTTACGAACAAACGAAAGGTAGGTTAGCTGGATTGGAGGAAAAGCTGAAACTTTACGGCTTCAACAACCTGACGAAATCCCTCAGTTTCAACATCTACGACATCTGTTACGCCAAGACACCGCGCGAACAGCAGGACTACATCAAATACATCGATGAGCAGTACAACTCCGAACGCCTCACGAAAATCCTCTCGAAAGTCACGGAGATGATCGGCGCGCGGATCCTCAACATCGCCAAACAGGATTACGACCCGCAGGGGGCGAGCGTCACGATGCTCATCGCCGAGGAAGAAGCCGTGACCTCGGGGCGCAAGAAGCCCGTGGAGTCCGCCATCCTCGGCGACACGATCCTCGCGCATCTCGACAAGAGCCACGTCACGGTGCACACATACCCGGAATTCCACCCCGAGACGAGCATCGCGACGTTCCGCGTCGACATCGATGTCGCCACCTGCGGCGAGATTTCGCCGCTCAAGACGCTCGACTACATGATCGCGCAGTTCGATTCGGACATCATCACGATGGATTACCGCGTGCGCGGCTTCACGCGCGACCTGCACGGCCGCAAGCTCTTCATGGACTCCAAGATGACATCCATCCAGCAGTTCATCGAGCCCGCGACGCTCGACCGCTACGACGCCGTGGACATCAACCTCTACCAGGCCAATCTCTATCACACGCGCATGCTCATCAAGGAGCTGCCGCTCCAGAATTACCTCTTCAACACCGACATCTACGAGATCCCGCCCCGCGAGCGCCTCGCCATCAGCAACAGCCTGCGCCGCGAGATGATCGAGATCTTCAGCGGCCGCAACGTCTACTGACAAGGAAGTGAAAATACGTGAACCATTACCTTTCGCAGGACCGGGCACCCGTGCTCGAAGCCCTCGAACGCATGAAACGCGCGCGCCTCGTACCCTTTGACGTACCGGGCCACAAACGCGGCCGCGGCAACCCCGAACTCCGGGACTTCCTCGGCCCCAAATGCCTCGACGTCGACGTCAACTCCATGAAGATGCTCGACAACCTCTGCCATCCCGTCTCCGTCATCAAAGACGCCGAAACCCTCGCAGCCGAAGCCTTCCACGCCGCGCACGCCTTCTTCATGGTCGGCGGCACCACCTCGGCCGTCCAGGCCATGGTCCTCACGGCCGTCGGCCGCGGCGACAAGATCATCATGCCGCGCAACGTCCACCGCAGTGCCATCAACGCCCTCATTCTCTGCGGCGCCATCCCCGTCTACGTCAACCCGCAGATGGACCACACCCTCGGCATCTCGCTCGGCATGCGCGTGGAGGAGGTGGAGGAGGCCATCCGCCGCCACCCCGACGCCAAAGCCGTCCTCGTCAACAACCCGACCTACTACGGCATCTGCTCGAACCTCCGGGCCATCGTCAGCCTCGCGCACGCCCACGGCATGATGGTCCTCGCGGACGAAGCCCACGGCACCCATTTCTATTTCCACGACGATCTGCCCGTCTCCGCCATGGACGCCGGCGCCGACATGGCCGCCATCAGCATGCACAAATCAGGCGGCTCCCTCACGCAGAGCTCCATGCTTTTATGCGGGCCGGGCGTCAACGCCGGCTATGTCCACCAGATCATCAACATCACGCAGACGACGAGCGGCTCCTACCTCCTCATGTCCAGCCTCGACATCAGCCGCCGCAACCTCGCGCTGCACGGCCACGAGATTTTCGACAAAGTCATCCGCCTCGTCGAATACGCGCGCGACGAAATCAACACCATCGGCGACTACTACGCCTACAGCAAAGAACTCGTGAACGGCGACTCCATCTACGACTTCGACATCACGAAACTCTCCATCTTCACGCGCCCCGTCGGCCTCGCCGGCATTGAAGTCTACGACCTCCTGCGCGACGAATACGACATCCAGACCGAATTCGGCGACATCGCCAACCTCCTCGCATACGTCTCCGTCGGCGACCGCCCCAAGGACATCGAACGCCTCGTCGCCGCCCTCGCCGAGATCCGCCGCAACTACCGCAAGGACTCCTCGAAAATGCTCAAAGCCGAATACATCGAGCCCGAAGTCGTCCACGGCCCGCAGGAAGCCTTCTACGCCGAAAAAGAAGCCCTGCCCATCGAAAAGACCGCCGGCCGCGTCTGCAGCGAATTCGTCATGTGCTACCCGCCCGGCATCCCCATCCTCGCTCCGGGCGAACGCATCACCGACGAAATCCTCACCTACATCCGCTACGCCAAGAAAAAAGGCTGCCAAATGACCGGCCCCGAAGACATGAACATCCAGTACCTCAACGTCATGAAATAATCTGCCAAGACCTCATCCGCCAGCCTGCGGCTGTCACCTTCCCCAGAGGGGAAGGCTTAGCTTCCCCCCTTCGGGGGGCTCCGCAGGAGCGGGATGCCGGTGGCATCCCCGGGCATGGCCCGCAGGGCCGATAGGGGAGCCTGCAGGCAATCCCTTCGTTGCGCACTGAAAGGCGAATCTTACATTCCGTTTTCAGCGTGCCGACACTAGGCTGCGAGCAGTCGCCCCTTCCGCCAGCCTGCGGCTGCCACCTTCCCCAGAGGGGAAGGCTTAGCTTCCCCCCTTCGGGGGGCTCCGCAGGAGCGGGATGCCAGTGGCATCCCCGGGCGTGGCCCGCAGGGCCGATAGGGGAGTCTGCAGGCAATCCCTTTACCGCTATGTGAAAATCGAACGGAACGCTTACACTCTACGAAAGGAGCTCATATGGAACTCTGGTTCACCGAAAACCACACCAAAAACGTCAAACTCTCCATCAAAGTAGACCGCCAGCTCTACTCCGGCAAAAGCGAATTCCAGCGCATCGACATCTTCGACTCGCGCGAATTCGGCCGCTTCCTGACCCTTGACGGCTACATGATGCTCACCGAAAAAGACGAATTCATCTACCACGAAATGATCACACACGTCCCCATGTGCGTCAACCCCGACGCCCGGCGCGTCCTCGTCATCGGCGGCGGCGACGGCGGCACCGTCCGCGAACTTCTGCGCTACCCGGCCATCGAACACATCGACCTCGTCGAGATCGACGAACTCGTCGTCGAAGTCTGCCGCAAATACCTGCCGCAGACCGCCGGCTGCCTCAGCGCCCTGCGCCTCGCCATCCACTACGAAGACGGCCTCAAATTCGTCCGCCACTGCGAAGACGCCTACGACCTCATCATCGTCGACTCGACCGACCCCTTCGGTCCCGGCGAAGGCCTCTTCACCAAGGAATTCTACGGCAACTGCTACAAGGCCCTGCACGACGACGGCATCATGGTCAACCAGCACGAAAGCCCCTTCTACACCCAGGATGCCTACGCCATGCAGCGCGCCCACAAACGCATCGTCGATTCCTTTCCCATAAGCCGCGTCTACCAGGCCCACATCCCGACTTACCCTTCGGGCCACTGGCTCTTCGGCTTTGCCTCGAAAAACCGCCACCCCGTCAAAGACGTCAACTGGGTCCGCTGGAACGCCCTCGGACTCAACACCCGTTACTACAACACCCAGCTGCACGCAGGCGCCTTCGCCCTGCCAAACTACGTAGAGGAGATGCTCCGCGATGTCGAACCAGAACCCATTGAACCGTAATATCGAAACCTTCCTCGGCTGCGAAACGGAATACGAAGCAAGCCGCATCGTCCTGTACGGCGCGCCCTTCGACTCGACCACCTCGTACCGCCCCGGCACGCGCTTCGCGAGCCGCACGATGCGCGCCGAATCCTACGGCCTCGAAACCTACAGCCCGTATCAGGACATGGACCTTGAAGACGCCAAAATCTTCGACGGCGGCGACCTCGAACTCTGCTTCGGCGATACCCCGCGCGCCCTCGCGGACATCGAGAAATTTGCCAGGAGGGTGGTGGAGGACCACAAACTGCCGTTCCTCCTGGGCGGCGAACACCTCGTGACCCTGCCCGCCGTCAAAGCCGTCCACGCCGCCTATGACGACCTTTGCATCATCCACTTTGACGCCCACACCGATTTGCGCGACGAATACCTCGGCAATCCCCTCTCGCACGCCACCGTCATCCGCCGCATCTGGGACCTCCTCGGCGACGGACGCATCCACCAGTTCGGCATCCGGAGCGGCGAACGCGCCGAATGGTACTGGAGCAGGGAGGGCCACACCCACATCCAGAAATTCAACTTCACGGGCCTCCAGGAAACCATCGCCGCACTCCGCGGACGCCCCGTCTACTTCACCATTGATCTTGACGTCCTGGACCCCTCGTGCTTCCCCGGCACCGGCACCCCCGAAGCCGGCGGCGTCACCTTCCAGGAACTCCTGCGCGCCGCACTCACTGTCATCCGCGGCTGCAACATCGTCGGCTGCGACCTCGTCGAACTCTCTCCGCCCCTCGACCCAAGCGGCGCCTCCACCGCCACCGCCCTCAAAATCCTGCGCGAAATGCTCCTCTGCCTCGAAAAGCCTTTCCTCAAACCCGAACAGCTCTGAGCCAGGCGGAGTGGGGGAGCACATATTCAGACGAAAGGAGCAGCAATGGACAATATCATCATCTACAACACGGACGACGGCGCCGCCAGCGTCAAGCTCTACGCCAACGACGGCACGGTCTGGATGACACAGGCACAGATGGCCGAACTGTTCCAGTGTACTCGTCCGAACGTGAACGCACATCTCCAAACCATCTATAAAGATGGCGAATTGGACGAGAAGGCAACCTGTAAGAAATTCTTACAGGTTCGCCAGGAGGGGACACGTTCCGTAAAACGTGAATTGCCCTTTTACAGCCTCGACGCTATTCTCGCCGTCGGCTTCCGCGTCCGTTCCCCGCGCGGCACCCAGTTCCGCCGCTGGGCGAACACGACACTCAACGAATACCTGCAAAAGGGCTTCGTCATCGACGACGAACGCCTGAAGAACCCCGACGGCCGCCCGGACTACTTCGACGAACTCCTCGCGCGGATCCGCGACATCCGGGCCAGCGAAAAGCGCTTCTACCAGAAACTCCGCGACCTTTTCGCCCTTTCCTCCGACTACGACAAGACCGACCGTGCCACGCAGCTCTTCTTTGCCGAAGTCCAGAACAAACTCATCTACGGCGTGACTGGCCAGACCGCCGCCGACCTCATCATCGCGCGTGCCGACGCCACCAGGCAGAACATGGCACTCACGTCCTGGAAGGGGACCATCGTGCGCAAAAGCGACATCATCATCGCCAAGAACTACCTGACGGCAGACGAGATCGACACACTCAACCGCCTCGTCACCATCTTCCTCGAAAGCGCCGAACTGCGCGCCAAAATGCGCAAAGACCTGACGCTCGCCTACTGGCGCGGCACCGTGGACAAGCTCCTCGAGGACCACGGCATTCCCATCCTTGCCGGCCGCGGCAGCCACTCCCATGACGAAATGGTCCGCTACGTCACGGATACCTACGCCGAATTCGACGCCCGCCGCAAGCAAGCCGAAGCCCTGCAGGCCGACGCCGACGACTTCGCCGAACTCGAAAGAGAAATCCCCGAAATCAAGCACCGCAAACCATAACAGCACCACAAGCAACAGCCCGCCCTGGTTCCCTGCCAATGGCGGGCTGTTGCCATCCCCGCAGGCAAGAGAAAGGTAGAGAACAAAAGTTTGATTACATCGTTACAACTGCGCCTTCCCTCGCTGAAATGCCTTGCTATCGCTGCATTTTTGCCATATAATAGAATTCGTGTATACTATGAAAAATCACCAATGGGCGACAAGGGGGAATCACTCCATTGAATCCTACATATATCCATACGAAACAACAGCAACCATTTTTGCTGATCCGTGCTTGCAAAGAGGAGAGGTACCGAAGTGAATAGAAAATACATACGCTATCTGGCGCCGCTCGTCTTTGTCCTGGCCGACTACCTAGCCATCGTCGGGGCGGAAAAACTGGCCCTCTGGTGCCGCAACTGGAACGTCGTCTACACCATACCAGCCCAGTACATCTACCTCTGGGTGCCGCTCATCTTCTTCGTCTTCTTGGCACAGACGCACGCCTACACGAAGATGCAGCCCATGCTCGACGCCGTCCGCAAAGGCTTCTGCGCTATCGTCTACGGCATCGTGAGCTGCATCATCCTGCTCTTCCTGTTCAAGGAAAGCATTGCGCTCTCGCGCATCTATGCCGGCCTGTTCTGCATCTTCGTCATCTTCTCCGTGCTCATCGTGCGCTACCTGCTGCGCCTCTTCCTCAAGAAAGCGCACATCTTCTACGAGCCCGTCATCCTCATTGGCGCAGGCCGCACCGCCGAACGCGTCCTGCGCTTCTTTCACGGCGACCTCGGCTACCGCTACGACATCACGGGCATCATCGACGACCACCCGATTTCCGAACGCATCTCACAAAAATTCCTGCTTTATGGTAAAATGAAAGACGCGGAGCGCATCGTGCGCGACTCGGGCATCCAGAACGTCATCATCACGGCCCCGGGCCTCAAAAAAGAAGCCCTGCAGGACCTCATCCAGAAGATCCAGCCCTACGTGAAGAGCATCTCCTTCGTGCCCGACCTCATCGGCACTCCGATGGCCGGCATCGAGACGCAGACCCTCTTCAGCGAAGAGATCCTCATGCTCACGATGAAAAACAACCTCGCGAGCCGCCGCAACCGTGCCATCAAGCGCGTGTTCGACCTCGTCTGCACCATCTGTGGCAGCATCGTTATCTCGCCAATCTTGGTGGGCCTCGTCCTCGTCGTCGCCATCAACAACAAAGGTCACGTCATCTTCGCGCACCAGCGCGTCGGCAAGAACGGCCGGCTCTTCCCGTGCTACAAGTTCCAGACCATGATCCCGAACGCCCAGCAGGCCCTCGAGAAATACCTCGCCGAGAACCCCGAGGCCCGTAAGGAATGGGAAGCCAACTTCAAACTCGAACACGACCCGCGCGTCACGAAACTCGGCGCCTTCCTCCGGAAGACCAGCCTCGACGAGCTCCCGCAGCTCTGGAACGTTGTCCGCGGCGACATGAGCCTCGTCGGCCCGCGGCCCATCGTCACGGCCGAGATTGAGCGCTACGGCGAATACTTCCGCGAGTACAGCATGGTCCTGCCTGGCATCACCGGCATGTGGCAGGCCAGCGGCCGCAGCGACACCACCTACGAAGAACGCGTCGCCATGGACACCTGGTACGTCCGCAACTGGTCCATCTGGGTAGATCTTATGTATCTGTTCAAAACTGTCAAAGCTGTATTCTTCGGAAAAGGTGCATATTAAAGCTATATAAATAATCATAAAAGAGGTTCCTTTATGGTAAATGTATTAGGTAAAACTGCTGTTATTATTCCCATTTATAAACCGGATAGTAAATTTAATCAGCTTTTACATATGCTAAAGAAACAAAAAAAAGTCCCTTTTGATGTATACATCATAGATTCAGGGTCTAGAATAAATGACTATCAAAGAGACTTAGATGGATTGTCCTATCGTATTGTAAAGACAACACCTCAGGAATTTAATCATGGAAAAACAAGACGAGATGCAGCGGAAAATTGCAAAGATTATTCATATCTTGTTTTTATGACACAAGATGCTATTCCGGTAGATGAGTTTTCTATAAGTAATCTCTTAAAAGCTTTTCAGAACCCGAGCGTTGGATGTGCTTATGGAAGGCAATTGCCTCATAAAGATGCAAATATCTTTGCAACTAAAGCACGCTTATTTAATTATCCCAATAAAAGTTGTTTAAAGGGATACTTTAATATTAATAAATTAGGAATAAAAACATCTTTCATTTCTGATACTTTTGCAGCTTATCGTGTTGCAGCTTTGAAAGAGATAGGAGGATTTCCTGAGGATGTCATTCTTGGCGAAGATACTTATGTCGCTTCTAAGATGATTATTTCCAAATGGGTTAATGCATACGTGGCTGATGCTCAAGTATTTCATTCACATAACTATTCTATTCTCCAAGAATTTCGCCGTTATTTTGATACGGGAGTATTCCACTCTAGGGAACCGTGGATTCGAAAATTTTTCGGTGAGGCTGAAGGAGAAGGAAAGAGGTTTGTAATTACTGAATTAACATATTTGTTTTATCATGGAGTATATCGTATTCCTGAAGCGATTTTTCGAGATGGATGTAAGTTCTTGGCTTATAAAATGGGGTTGAATGAGAAATATATTCCAGTAAAAATTAAGCGCAAATGCAGCATGATGAAAACATATTGGAAGTAATGATAAAGGGGTAATTAATGTTTGATACGAAAATCGTATTATTAAGATCACAAGATATTTTTTCCGATAGTCGTGTTATCAAATATGAGAAATGGTATAAAAAAAATGGTATAGCTTATCGAATTGTTGGATGGGATAGGAAACGACAAAACTTAACAAGAGAAAATACAGATTATTATACAGGAATAGCAGGTTTTCAGCAAGGTGCTCGGGGAATTGCTGGACGTATAAAGTGGGACCTTTTTTTACTCCGATATCTTTTCAAGCACTTGAAGGAGTATAAAGTAATACATGCATGTGATTTTGATACGGTTCTTCCCGCACTGCTGATGAAGTTTTTTGGGAAAAAGGTTATCTTTGATATTTTTGATTGGTTTAGTGATGAAGTGAAAACGGGGATATGGTTTATTGATAGCCTTATTAATTTTTTGGAAAAAACTTCTGTAAAGCTAGCTGATTTAGTGATTATTTGTGAAAAAGGTCGTTTGGAGCAGATGAAGATTACTCCTCATAAATACTTAATAATCCCTAATATGCCATTCTTTTGCAATAAAGTAGATACGTCAAGAAAAGATATAGATGACCATCATAGAGAGATTAGATTGGTCTATGTGGGAGGCTTGGTAGAGAATAGAGGTCTTAATGAACTTATAGATGTTATTGCATTATTCCCGTATATTAAGCTTATTATAGCAGGATATGGATCTGAAGCAATTACCGATAATATTAGTGAACATGCTAAATTATGTGATAATATCAATTTTCTGGGGAAAGTTAGTTATGAAAAAGCATTGATGTTAATGCAAGATGCTGATATCTTGTATGCCATGTATTATTTAGACAATCCAAACCATAGATTTGCTGCACCAAATAAATTTTATGAATCAATTTTATTAAGAAAACCAATTATTACCACTAAAAATACATTGGTGGGGAATATGGTCAAAGAGAATCATTCTGGTTTTGTAATTGATGAAGGGAAAGAATCCTTAATGAATTTTTTTTCTTCTCTAACATTAGATGAAATTCATAACATAACAAATATGATGACTCCTTATGCTGAGTTTGTAGAACATGTCAAGCTTCAATTAAAAAAATATAACAGTTTTATATTTTATTAAAATTCTTTTTCGTGTATTGGTGAAGTTGAGGAAAGTTTTATGATATGTTTTTTCTTTATTCTATGTTTATTATTAGCTTCTAATTTTAAGATTTATAAGAATGGATATTGTACAGCTTACTTAGATAAATATCATTGTAATACTATTAAAGGATTTTTTATTGGTATTGTTTTTTTAAACCATTTTACAGATTATGCGAAGCTTAATAATTATTTGGATATTCCGTATATGCATTTTATGCATTATATTAATCAATTTCAAGTTTCATTATTCCTTTTTTATTCAGGATATGGATTGATGATTTCTATTATGAAAAAAGGAATACCTTACATTAAGAAGATGCCATCACATCGTATAATTAGGACACTTATTCATTTTGATATAGCAGTGACTATATACTTAATGATATCCATTTATAAGACAGGAGTTCCCTCATTCAAAGATGTTGTATTAGGCTATATTGGGTGGGGAGGTTTTGGTAATTCTAATTGGTATATTTTTGCTATTTTAATTTTATGGATCATTTCATTCATAGTATTTTATATTTTTAAAACAAATAAGTATGTTTTACAGCTTTCTCTTACTGTGCTATTTATAATTGTATTTGCATATTTAATCTCTTTTTACAAACCGTCTTATTGGTATAATACTTTATTATGCTTTCCTTTAGGGATGTATTTTGCCCTTTTTAAAGACAAGATAGAAGAACTTCTTTTAAAAAAAATTAATGTTTGGCTATATTGGTGTATATTAATGTCTCTCGGGGGGGGACATACATATTAGGAAAATACCAGTCAAATTTTTATTGTTATGAGATTTGGGTATTGCTATTTACAGTATTTGTTGTATTGTTTACGATGAGATTTGAATTTAATAATACAATTTTGAATTGGATGGGAAAGCATCTATTTGAAATCTATATTTTGATGCGAATACCGATGCTTTTATTGCAACCTTATTTCTATGGACATAATTATCGGTTCCTAATTATATCTGCAAGTATAACCTGGTTGTTAGTTATCATATTTACTCCTCTTTTGAAATGGGTTGATGCTTATTTATTTCAAGATAACCATAATAAAGGAGCTTTGCATGAATGAAGAAATATGAATTTTTTAAGACTATAATGGTCTTTTCTATGTCGTTTTTTTTACATTTATTTAAAATATTTCCGATACAAAACAAAAAGATTTTATTCTTTCCATTTAATGGGCATTACTATTGTAATCTTAAATATATTGATGAGAAGATAAGAGAAAAACGATTGCCTGTTATAATCATGTGGGAATCAACTAATGATAGTGATATTTCATATCCAATTGGTGTAAAATATGTCAAAAGAAATAGCATAGCAATGTTTTATCATTTCTATACTTCATCAATAATTATATTTAATAGTGGATTACCAAGATGGTTGTATAAACGAAATGGTCAGACTTTTATTGAGACCTGGCATGGTGGTGGCGCTTATAAAAAAATTGATTCAGTATTTAAAAATATACAGAATAAATGGGAGCTAATCCGTGCAGAAAAAGCCTGGCAACGTGTTGATTATATAGTGAGTTCTTGTGAGAAATTTACTAAAGTATTTAAGGAAGATACAGGGATACATGCTACTTTTCTACCAATCGGTATGCCTCGTAATGATATTTTTTTTGATACCAATCGGATGCAGTATGCTGTTAAGTCAGTACGGAAAAAGTATCGCATACAACTCGAGAAAGGGATAGTTTTATATGCACCTACTTTTAGAGACAATAGCATGAAGATGGACTTAGATATAAATAAATTGCTATCCTCATTGCAATTACGATTTAAAAAGTCATTTATACTTCTTGTTCGTAGTCATCCGCATTTAGCAAAAGATATTTTTGCTAAGGCAAATGAGCAGGAAGAGCTTATAGATGTAAGTAATTATGTAGATATGCAAGAACTTTTGGCAGCAACAGACATATTAATCACAGATTATTCAAGCTGCATGTGGGACTTTTCTTTAACAGGACGGCCTTGTTTTATTTATGCAAATGATTTAAATAGCTATTATAAAGAAAGAAATTTTCACACTCCTATTGATGAATGGCCTTTTCCGTTAGCAGAAAATAATGAAGAGATGGTTCGAAATATAGAGAACTTTAATCCTGATATATACAAAGAACGTATATTTGAACATCATAGAGCATTGGGATCTTATGAAAACGGAACTGCATCTGAGCAGATGTGTCGTTTAATTAAGGCAATATGCTATAAAAATGAAAAAATTTCTGGAGAAAAATAAAGGATTGATTCGATGAATATAGCCGTTATTTTTGCCGGTGGTACTGGCAAGCGAATGAATACGAAAACGATACCAAAACAATTCCTGGAGCTCCATGGCAAACCGGTTATCATTTACACGTTGGAGAAATTTGATAACCATCCTGACATTGACAGCATTGTGCTGGTCTGCCTGGAATCCTGGATTCCCTATGCAAAGAAACTGCTGAAGAGGTTCCAGATTACGAAGGTCACGAGTATTGTTCCCGGAGGAAAAACAGGGCAGGAATCCATCTTTCATGGCCTGGATGCTGCACATCATCTTTCCGTAAGCCAGGATGATGTCGTCCTGATTCATGATGGTGTTCGTCCCATGATTGATTCCGAAACGATAACAAACTGCCTATCCTGCGTCCGTGAACATGGGAATGCCGTCACGACGACACCTGCTATTGAGACGATTTTTGTTGATGGGAAAAATGGGCAAGTGGGCAGTATTTTCAACCGTTCGCAATGTGCGATGGCCAGAGCACCGCAATGCTTCTACCTCAAGGAAATTTATGACAATCATAAGAAGGCACAGGCGGAGGGGTTAACGGATTTCATTGATTCTGCCATGATGATGCAGCATTATGGGGCGAAGCTTTACATGGTCAATGGTCCTGTCGAAAACATAAAAATTACGACACCTATGGACTTTTATCTCTTCCGTGCTATGCTTGATGCAAAAGAAAATATGCAAATCGTTGGCGTTTGAGGAGGCTGTATCATGTGGATAGAGAATGATATCTTTAAAGAGGATATGGAATTCATTGCGAATGCATCGTATATTCCCTGGGATCGTCTGAAGCATAAGGCCATCCTTGTAACCGGAGCTACGGGGTTGATCGGCTTCAACCTGGTTTCTGCATTGTTGTATGTGTCACTTCATAAGGATATTCCTTTAAGGGTGCTGGCTCTGGTTCGCAGTGAGGAAAAAGCTAAGGAACGTTTTCATGAGGCTCTGCAGGCAGGCGCTCCGTTGGATTTCATCGTGGGGGATCTTGACCATATTCCGGCGATTGAGGAACACATCGATTATGTGATTCATGGCGGCAGTCCAACTGCCAGCAGATATTTTGCAGAACATCCTGTGGAAACCATTACGAGTAATCTACACGGGGCTTTGTCCTTACTGGAGTTAGCCAAGCGGAATCAGGCGGAAGGCTTTTTGTTTTTGTCGAGTATGGAAGTCTACGGTGGGATTCATCAGCATGAAGTGGTTGATGAAACGCATGCCAGCTTTGTCAATACGATGGTGCCGCGCAGCAGTTATCCAGAAGTCAAGCGCATGATTGAATCATTGTGCGCCTGCTATGCGGCTGAATACCATGTGCCGGCGAAGGTCATCCGCTTGACTCAGACCTTTGGCGCTGGTGTACGTAAAGACGACAATCGCGTTTTTGCCCAATTTGCCCGCTCTGCCATGAACCATGAGAATATCGTCATGTTTACGCGTGGGGGAACAGAACACATGTACCTTTATACGGCTGATGCGGTGACGGCTATCCTGGCTGTATTGCTGCTTGGCAAGAATGGCGAGGCATACAATGCTGCCAACGAGCAAGCATACTGCTCCATTAAAGAAATGGCAGAAACCGTAGCAGATCTTCCCCTTATCCGTGAGCAGTTTAATGGTCCCGTGTCGGTTGTCATCGATGAATCGAAAAATGATGGGAAACTCTATCCGCCGGAATTGTATATGCAGCTGGATACGAATAAATTACAGCAATTGGGATGGAAGGCCCATACGGATTTGACGGGAATGTTTACGCGTATGATCCTGTTAATGGAATAAATCGACAGATATATGAGGCTGCGTGGCAGGTAAGGAAGGGGCAATCTTCTTGTTTTATTCAATCATTATTCCCGTATACAACAACGAGATTTTAGATGTAAAAAGATGTCTCAATAGTTTTTATCAAAGTACCTTTACGGATTTTGAACTGCTTATAATGGATGATGGAAGTAAAAAAGAATGTGCCCGTGTGTTAGATCAAATTATTATAGAATATCCGCATGCAAGCGTCTATCATTTAGCTCATGGCGGTGCTGCAAGAACACGAAATGAAGGTATTCACCGTGCAAAAGGAACATATATATGCTTTGCGGATGCTGATGATATGGTCACACGACAATTCCTTCTTGACCTTGCTGAACTGAAAAAATATGCATGTGATTATGATGTCGTATATGGCTTGGTTCACTACGTAAAAAAAGGAACAGAACAAGAAGAAAATCCTCATATCGATTCCTTGGAGCTGAAAAAAATAGATGCGAAAGGATATCGTGAGCTGTATCGTCATATGTTCGACTTGGGATCTCCACTTTATAGGAAGGATAATGGCTATGTCAGTCGTGGTCCTGTGGCACGTATCGTGAAGCGCGAACTGGCAGAAAAGCATCTTTTCAAGTCTGATCTGGTCTTGGGTGAAGATGAACTTTGGAACCTGGATCTCCTGGAGGCTACGAAGGAACTGGCTGTTGTGTATCACGAATGGTATCTGTATATAGAGAACCTGATGTCGACGAGCCGTAAACCAAATCCAGATTTTATCGGGCAGCATAGAGACCTTTTGATCTCTAAGCTGCCCTACATGCAAAAACATGAGGGCAGCTTAGAGGGCGCTTTTGCCAATCGGGTCTTTGAGTCACTGCACGCAATTATTAATGGATATTATTTAACACCGCTCAAAAAAGAAGGATTTTTGAAGAGCATGAGGGAGTTTAATCAAATGGTGAAAAGTTATCCATATACATTAATTACGTATAAATATGCAAACCGGGGGGGTGAAAACCCTTATTAAGTTTGCCTTGATGAAGGCGGGTTGTCTGCTTACAGTATACAAATTAAAACGTATAAGGCTAAAGCGGTAAGATGATCTATTCCTGCCGTTTTGGCGGGAGAGAATAGATGAATAAAAAAAAACAACTGTTAGAAACGCCATTAGTTTCTGTTATCGTTCCTATATACAATGTCGAGGAATATTTATCAAAATGTTTAGATAGTTTAATACAACAAACATATAAAAATATTGAGATTGTTCTGGTGGATGATGGAAGTCAGGATGACAGTATATCGATTTGCAAACAATACGCAGCAAGAGATTTGCGAATACAGCTCATTACGCAAGAAAATGCCGGAGTTACATCGGCTAGGATGAATGGCTTTTTTCATGCGCATGGAGACTGGATCATGTTCGTTGATGCGGATGATTATGTTTCAACGCATATCATAAACTTGATGGTGCAGGCACAGCAGACATATCAGGTAGACATGGTTTCTTGCCAATATTATGATGTGATAGACGGACAAGAAGTTCCTTCCCTTATTCGCCCTAACCTCGGCTACTATAATCAAGAGAAGATTCGAGAACTTTTAGCGAGTAATTTTCTTTATGATAAACATACAGAATGGGCAGGCATGACGGGATATCTTTGTACAAGACTTTTCAAGAGATGCTTTGTACAAGCGGCATTGGAAGCTGGAAAAGGTCTTGTCCATAGTGAAGATCAAATTGGAATGTTTAAGGTGTTGTATAGTATAAATAGCATGTATGTTATGCAAGCGCCGTTATACTATTATGTGGTACGGCAAGGACAAGCAACGAGAAGTTATAACGCCGCATATTGGAAAAATTTTGAATTGTTTTTTAAGCGCTTGCAAGAGATCGATCAAAAAGGTTATCTTAAGGAGCAAATACCAAATCGTGCCATGATGATCCTGAAAAGCTTGATAAAAATGGAGTTTACTAACGATAAACTTTCTGTTTTTCAACGATACCGTTCTGTCAAGAAAAATTTTTCAAATGATTTATGTTTATTAGGAAAAGATGCAGATATTTCTGCAATGGGGCGGAAGACGCGACTTCAATATTACTTAGTGATACATCGAGCATTTTTCTTATATGGGGCTTTTATTTATTTGAATAGACTTTTGAAGCGATTAGTCAAATGAAAAGTATAGTATTTTCTGTTTATGCTTTTGACGAAAGTAATGAGAAATGGAGTTTAAAATGAGTTTCAATGCTAAAGAAGAACGTATATATGATTTATTTAATAGAAAGACATATGCTATACCAAGAAATCAAAGACGATATGTATGGGGCAGAACGAATTGGCAAGAGCTCTTTAATGATGTATTATACCGAGAACGTAAAGAAGATTATTCACATTTCATTGGCAGTATTGTATTGAAAAAGGGGGAGATAAAAGATGGCGTTCCTACATTCACAATTATAGACGGTCAACAGCGAATAATGACTATTTCTATTTTTTTGGTTAGTATTATGTATTTGATGAAAAAATATAATGAAATGAATGATTTTAATGGTACAAAGCCATATGTGATTACAACCAATGAAAGCAACAAAGAAGTCGTGGTTTTGGATGCTGAAAATAATAGATCATATGAAAAAATAGTACGGCACTTGATGGAAGAAACATCAGAATCATTACAAAATAATACTCTTACATATTTTTTAGAAAAACCATCAATTTCCATAGATAAAAATATAGTTGCAGCTTTTAAGTTTTTTATATATGAAATAGAGAAATATAGTTCTGGGGATGAAAATAAAATTATTTTTTTAAGAAAGGCTGTTAGAGATATCGAGTTTATAAATATTACTGCAACATCAGAAGAGGACTCTTATACTATATTTGAAATATTAAACGCCAGAGGGTTAGATTTAGAAGATCATGAACTCTTGAAGAATTATATTATGCGCTATATAGAACCAGAAACTACAAGGGATCAAGCAAAACAAGAGTGGATGTTAATTGAACAAAAGCTTGGGAATACGAATTTAAAAAAATTCATTCGTCATTATACAATACATAGATATGGAACACAAAGAAGTAAAGGCGACAAGATATCTGATTATAAAATTATACAAAAGAATAATAAACAACATGATACACAGTACCTTTTAGATGATATTGTAAAAAAATCAGAATACTATTTAATGTTGGCTTCTCCTAATTTTGACGGCGATAATAAAAATTGCTCTAACCTTGAATATAAGATATTTAATTTCTTTAAAAAAAGAAGACAAGAACAAATGAGGCCATTATTATTAACGCTTATTACTAATCATAAACTTGAAAAAATAAATAATAAATTATATGAAAAAGTTATTGAGTTTTTATTTCATTTCTATGTTTGCTTCAATATTATTAGTAAAGAAAATTCAAATAAATTAACTGGGATAGTAAATAAATATTCCGAAAATTTACTGGACCATTATTCTGATGATTTAGTTCGTAACCTCATGTCGGATCTGAAGAAAAAGTTACCGACAAGATCACAGTTTATAGATAGATTTCAATCTATTGGCTGGTCACATCATGATGGCCCCTATACAGATGCAAAAGATAAGGAAAAAGTAAAAATTGTCTTGGAAATTTTTGAGAGGTATAAAAATCATGATTTATTTCAAGAGAATATGACGATAGAACATGCTCTTCCTGATAGTGAAAAAACAGAAAATTGTCAAATAGGAAATTTATTGCCATTAGAAGAACATTTGAATCAAAAATGTGGTAATATATCTTTTGAGCAAAAACTCGCTATTTATCAGGATTCAAACTATAAAACGACTCGAGACTTTGCAAAACGTTATGCGCAGAATAAAAAATTTAACCCGAGAGAACGTGGCGAATTTTTAGCTATTGAATTTTATGATCATATATTGCATTTTGAATAATTTGCTTAAACTTTACACACCTAAGCCTTACAAGATAAGGCTCTATCGGTTTTTGGACCATCATCACCAGAGATTGAGCAGTTTTGCCAGGAACAGATTGAGCAACTCATACCGTGGATAACAGAAAACCATGGAGGCTGGTGCTGGTCGGTCCAGGGTATCCGTGTTATAATGAAAGAGAATATCTATGATTCAGGGGGAAAGCATATGAATCAGGAATGGACTCTGCATGTGGAGCGGATCGGAAAAATCACGAAGGCGGATATCCAGATTGCACCGCTGATTTTCTTTATTGGCGATAACAACAGCGGCAAATCCTACATGATGACCATCCTATGGAGGCTCTTGTTCTTGGGAAAGAATCTTTTCCCTGCACGTCCGTCGGACAGCCGGACGTATAAGCGTGTGA
This sequence comes from Mitsuokella sp. AF33-22, assembly GCF_003475755.1. Lineage (NCBI taxonomy): Bacteria > Bacillati > Bacillota > Negativicutes > Selenomonadales > Selenomonadaceae > Mitsuokella > Mitsuokella sp. AF33-22. The sequence goes on from NZ_QRQA01000006.1 coordinate 22,436, forward strand.
GGATTGGCTACGCGAACATGCCAATAAGGAGAGCGTGCTTGACGACGAAGTCGTTGCGCTTTACCTCAACTGGTTCAATGAACTGCTGAGCCAGAGGAAAAAGGATTTCCTCCGCCATCTGTTCAACTATACGATGGAATCCGGCAAGATGGAAATCCGGGCATATCGACAGAAAAAGCCGCTGAAGCTGCATTTCCGTGAGGGCAAACGCTATACATTCAATCCAGGACGCGATATCAGCTTCCCGCAGAGTGAGGTGTATACGCGTGAGGAACTGCTGCGGATGAATACGTACATCTGCTGGAATCTGTTGATGGGGGATATCGCCGCCCCCCTTTATACGCCGGTAATGCGAGGGCGCCGGAATGGTGAGCCGGTGTACCTGCCGGCTTCTCGGACGGGATTCATGCTCACGTATAAGCAGCTCTTGGAACAATCCATCCAGGCGAACTTCGGCCAGAGCGAAGCGGATGCAAGGGGCGCGCTGACGTTGCCATACGTCGACTTTCTGCAGCTCATCACGAAGTTTGAACCGCATCGGACGAATGCGCTGGCAACGCAACTGATGCCATTCCTGGAAACGTACATGACGGATGGTTCTTTTAAGATCAAGCGCACACTTCTTCCTGATTTTCAGTACACGCCCAAGAACGTGGCAACGGATATGCCGCTTTACATCACGTCATCGGTCATCACAGAGCCGGCACCACTGTCGCTGCTGTTGCAGTCAGGAATCAACTTCAAGACCATTATCATCGAAGAGCCTGAAGCGCACCTTCACCCTGCGCTGCAGAAGCGGGTGGCGCAGTTCATCGTTCGTCTGGTGAACAATAAGAAGTCGGTATGGGTTACGACGCATAGCGATACGATATTGCAGCATATCAACAATATGTTGAAGCTGGCAAAACGCCCTGGCACGGAATGCAAGCAGCTCATGGAAAAGTTTGATTATGACTCTGTTGATTTGCTGCAGGATCGCCAGGTCAGGATGTATCAGTTCTCAAAGGAGTTGAAGGAATTAAGGGATCCCGTGGAACAGAGCGGAACTGTCGTCCAAAAGCTGAAACCGCAGAAGTATGGCTTTGAGGTTCCTAGTTTTAATGATGCGTTGGAGCGTATCCTCGATGAGGTTTATGCGTTCCAGGGCGGAGGTAATCCAGATGGAGCGGTGCGATGGCGTGTTAAAGGGTGAACTTGTCATATCTGCTTCGTCTGAAGTGTAAAAATGCCTTACAATTTGTTGAGCATCAGAAAAGCCCCTGCGAGTTTATTCGCAGGGGCTTTGGCGATTCTTCGGGGGGTTGTTACTGTTTTGTCAGTGGAAGGTGTGGCGCTGGAGCTCTTTGACGAGTTCGCTGAGCTCGGCCGTGAAACGGTCCATGGAGCGCTGGAAGCTCGTCAGGAGATAGAGCGTCACGACGATCGGGAAGCCTACGGAAGAAATCGCGGTCAGGAGATTCTGTTCCATCTGGCATCCTCCTGTCAGGTCGTTCGGGATGGGCCGGGACGTGGCTGGCGTTGGCGCTGCAGGCTGGGATCAGGGAAGATTGGGTGGTTGGTGGGGAAGGTGCGGGGCGAGAACGGACAAGGCTGGCGTCAGGCGAGCTCCTCTTCCTCTACCGTCCGCACGATGGCTTTCTGGAACGCCGTCGGCAGCGCGCCTTTGACGACGATGGCCTTCTTGGCGATGACGTTATCGGCCCATTTCTGAGCCTCTTCGCGCGTCAGGTCTTCGCGCGGGTCGAGGAGCGAGATGGCTTTCGTCTTGGCGTCGTCGAGAGCGAAGGTGATTTCAAGGGTACGTTTCATGGGGAGTTCCTCCTTTCAAGGATTCGGGGGTGGCTTCAGGTTGTGGCGGGAATGGGATGAAGGCTGCTGGGGAGCAGCCTCATTTTGCGTGCGTCCCTTTCCGGGGAGGCTGGCAAGGGATGCACGTGCGCGGGGTCAGGCGTTGTTGACGAGCGTCGAGATCTCGGAGCGCTGGATGTCACCGACCGTGTGCGTCTGCAGAGCGGCGAACTCCTCGCCGATGGCGAGCATGTCCTCGTCGGTGATCTCCGGGTTGATGTTGCTGACTGTGCGCGTTGCGTACTTCGTCGCGCCCGTGGCGGTTGCGCCGTTCTCAACCTTGATCTTGAGAGTCGTGGTGACGTTGATGCGCTGCGTTGCCATAAGGCATCCTCCTTTCGCGGGACTTTCGAGTCCCAATACATGGACAGTTGGTATAGAGCCCCGGCTGCCGGCCGCTGGGGCATGCAGCGGACAGCCGTATTCCAGCGGACAAGCCGCAGGAAAGCAGGTTGGGAGGTTTTCGTGGGAGGGAAAACCTTGCCTTGATTTCATTATACGGAGTTGACATGTCAAAAGGAAGCCCTTTTTTAGAGCTTCCCCTTTCGGGGGAAGTGTCCCAAAGGGCCGATAGGGGAACTTGCTGGTATTTGCTTTTTTAATTGATGAAATGCGAATTCCAGAGTATGGTTTACATTGAATAAGTATGTTATTGTACGCAGGATACCCCTTCAGTCAGCTGTGCTGACAGCTTCCCCAACCTCATCCGTCAGCCTTCGGCTGCCACCTTCCCCAGAGGGGAAGGCTTTGGGGACGCCTTTATCCTATTTAATGAATGAAGGTGGGCTGGAGGGCTTCTTCGACGCCGGACGCGATGCCGTGTGCGAAGATGTCCGGGTAGTGCTGGAGCAGCCAGGCGTCATCCTGGTTGTCGATGAAGGCCGTTTCGACGAGGATGGCCGGCATGCGCGTGCCGCGCAGTACGGCGAGATTCGGATTCTCCTTGATGCCGCGGTCCGGGAAGGTCGGATCGAGCGCACGGATGTTGGCGACAAGATTTTTCTGGATGCTGACGGCGAGCCTGCCGCCGGCCGAGTCAATGTCGTAGCAGTAGGTTTCGCAGCCGCGTCCTCCGCCGGCATTGACATGGATGGAGAGGAAGAAATCCGCGTACCATTCGTTGGCCGTAATGACGACATTGGGATAGCCCGGGGCTTCTCCCATGAGGTTGTGGCTCTGCAGCACCTTGACCTCATGGCCGTTGCCAATGAGATAACGCCGGCAGACGGCCGTAATCTTAGCCGTGAGATCTGCCTCCACGAGTCCGAGTTCTTTGTTGACGGCACCGGGATCGGGGCGGCCACCCGGGGCATGACCGGGATTCAGGAAAATGTTCACGGAATTCCCTCCTAACAGTCTGTTTTCCAGTTCATCAGGATCGACCAGCCTGTAGCAGGCACGGCGGTTCACATGGTTGAGCTCGATGAGTCCCAGCCGGCGCAGCTCCTGACGGGCGGCGATAAAAGAGCCGTGTGACAGCCCGGTATCATCGCGCAGCCTGTATTCAGGTATGACGCCGCCGTTTCTTTTTGCGAGAGCGGCGTACAGCTTCTTGGCCTTTGTCGAGGGCAATTTTTCGTACGTGTGGCACATGCCGTTTGCCAGCTGGTTTGTCTGTGTCATGAGAACTCCTTTCGTCGTTGTCGTACAGTTCCTGATCATGGATATCGGCTAGGGAAAAGAACGCGGCAGCGGGATTGAATTTTTCCAGGCCGAGTTCCTCTTTGGGCGGATCGCCTGCTTGTACGGCTTGGCCGGGATATATATTGCTGAGCACCGTGTAAGCGGCCGACCGGCTGCCACCGCGCGACTCATAGACCAGGTAATAATTCTTGGCGAGTTCCTCGCGTGCTCGCTGGGCTGAAGCAATGGAGAAATCACAGGCAGCAGCGATTTCTCCGAGACGCAGAATGATAGGGAAGGTCCAATGGACGTTGTTGGCCCGATACATCAGGTAATGCCAGAGTGCTTGAGCTTTTGTGGAAAGCGGCCGCATTGTCTGCTGTTTGTAGAAATACACCGTTTCAGGAATCCAGCCGCCATGCTTGCTCATTGCGGCTCACAGCAGGACGAACGACGAGCCTGCTGTGAGCTGGTTGGATACTGTGTGATGTGTACAAAAAGCATGGAAATCATCCTCCCTTTTGAAAATAAAACAAAGATTATGAAAATCCACAATCAAACAACAACGAAGTATTGTTTGCTCGTCTTGTATAAGATATTATCGAGTTTTCTCGGATTTGTCAACCGGTGAAAGACAAAATAGAACAAAATATTTTTCCTAAACGAAAATTTTGGTTTTTAGTTTACACCCGTTTATTGGCTGCTATGATCCTGGATTCCTGGTTTTCCAGGAGCTTCGACGATGCGCTACGTACTATGATGGTTTTATTTTTCTCTTTTTCTTTGTCTATGTATAGAGGACATGGGAGGCCTTGAGGCATAAGTGTTTGCCCGTTTCAGGCGGATCATGATGAATGATATTTTGAATCGCAACCTGAACCACATTTGTAGCTGCATCCTGATTTGGTTTGTTTTTTATACACAAAATATCCACAGGATATACACAGCTAATCCACAATATTATACACAGGTTGAGTGAGAAAATGTCCGCAGGAATCCAGCGCAAATTTTCCAGAAAAGAATATTTTTCGAACAATCTATGATATAATGATGTGGTTACTAGTGTTTAGAAAATCTACTGCCAAAATTTTACGACATAATGCATGTGGTGCCATTCTGGGAGGGATTCAGTCAAGATAAACGGATAAGAAAAATTGTAAACGGTTGTATTATCGAGAAAGGAACTCTATGGATAAGTATCGAATTTTTGTAGCTATTTCCATCGTAGCATTGATTTTTGACAATATACCGAAAGCTTTGCAGCTGACTACTATCAGTGGTGGTGCCGCTGGTAAATTCACCTGGTATCCTTTGCTCATATTATTGTTACTCAAGATACAGGAATATTATCGGCAAAGAAGCAGTTTAGGTAAAAAAGAAATATATATGTTGCGATATATATTCTTTTTTACCTGTATCATATTGGTATCTAATATTCAAGGGTTATTGGTTTATCCATATTATGATGAACTTTTAGCCGGTCCTTTGAGTCAGATTGAAAAACTGCCCTATGTATTGCAGTTCTTCCAGAATCATGGAATTAGTGTTTCTGTACAAAGCGTTTTCATGAGTTGGATTGGTGTACGAGCTGTAAAAGGTACAATTTTTAATGTTATTTATACATTTGGTTTTGCATTCATTTTATATTCTGTTATCAAAAATTCATATCCAGATTATTTACGGATTTTAAAGAAATGCGTATTTATTTCTGTTGCTATTATTTCTGTATATTCTTGTATTGAATTGCTTTATTTAGCTGGGAATCCTGTAGCGACATCGGTTTTATCATTCATCAATCCGATGCTGCATCCCATTGCGGTTGATCATGGCTGGTGGCCTCCACTTCTTTGGAAAAATCAGCTTCGTTCGGTGTTTTCAGAACCATCGCGAATGGGAAATTATGCCGCTTTTGCCCTGCCATTTTTATGGATGTATGTTTTAAAGGCGAAAACTATTTTTACGCCTAAAATCATATTAATTTTCTTTTATACCTTCTTGATTTTTATGACAAAGGCACGTACACCCGTGGCAATGTATTGGGGACTTTTAGTATTATTTGTGATTTTTACACTTGTCTTTACGCGTAGGATGTACGTAAAACGACTCGGTGCTATTCTGCTTATCACTGCCTTATCATTACTATTTTCTGTTGGATTTATTAAAGTCTTCATGCAGCAGAATAATCAGGTCGTGACAGTAGAAAGCTACTTGAGTGATAATGTAAGTTCTTTAACCAAGGACAATGCCAGAAGTAATGGAGCGCGATATGCTTTAATCCGTTCTAACCTCAAAACAGGGATGGAGCATCCATTTTTTGGAACGGGTGATTATTTGACTTCTTCTTATACGGTTCACAATTTTAATGAATACGATTTACGAAATGGAGAAGTCCAATTGTGGGTGCATAGCTTTAATGAGCAGGGAGTATTGAAATATGGGTTAGGTGCAATGAACGAATATGTTTCTCAATTTGCACAGCATGGTGTTATTGGCTTGTTGGTATTTATGTTTCCTTTCTTTTTCATCGTGCTTAAACTCTTCAAGAAAATCCGGGTGACAACTGGAACAGAACAATTGGATACCATGGCGGTTACATTGTCACTTATTGGCAGTGCTGTAGCTGGTTGCAATGGTTCGCTGTCATTACTGTATGCATACTGGGTGATTTTGGCTTATGCATATGCTGAGATTTATCAGGAGCCGGAAGGGATTAAAAGACTGGATATAAAATGAATGAACGTAAAATCGGTATCTTACTCAGCTATCTGAATATTGCACTCCATGCGGTCGTGGGCTTTCTCTATGTTCCTATCCTGCTGCATTTTATCGGGAAAGAGGAATACGGGCTCTACCAGCTGATCGGTTCCCTGATTGCGTATTTCAGCATCATGGACTTTGGCCTGACGGCTGCAGTGACGCGCTTCTATACGAAGTACAAGGCCCTGCAGGACAAGGAGGGCATGGAGAATATCCTGGCGATCTCACTTTATGGGTATGGAGCGGCGACATTGCTGTCTTTGTTGGTCGGGGTCATCTGTTACTGGAATCTCGATGCGATTTTCGAAGCCAGTATGACGGCAGGGGAGCTTGCGGAAGCACGGCAAATGTTCTTACTGCTGCTGTTCAATATCGCCGTAAGCCTCTCGACGATGGTGTTCCGTTCGGTCATCAATGCGCATGAGAAGTTCCTGTTCCTGAAGGGCCTCGAAACGGTGCAGCTGATCCTGCAGCCACTCCTCGTCATCCTCATTCTCCAGAAAGTCCCAACAGCGATGGCCGTTGCCGTTGCCCAGACGGCCCTGAACGTGGCCTTGATTCTCGCGCGCATGTATTACTGCTTTGCGCGCCTGCATGTCACGATCCGCTTTCATTATTGGAATCAGGCGTTGTTCCATGATTTCAAGAAGCTGGCGCTCAGCGTCTTCTTTGTCAGCCTCATTGACCAGGTCTTCTGGAAGACGAATCAGATCATCCTGGGCATCGTGCAGGGGACGGGCGCGGTGGCCGTGTATTCCATCGCGTCGCTGATCTACATGAATTATATGGCTCTTTCTACGGCAATTTCGGGTGTTTACCTGCCGCACATTACAGAACTCGTGGCCAAGCGGCGCCCGCTGCAGGAGCTTTCGGCGCTGTTCATCCAGATTGGCCGCTGGCAGTATTATCTGCTGGCTCTGGTGGCCACGGGCTTCATCATCTTCGGCCGCCAGTTCATCGCCCTCTGGGCGGGCAGCGGATTTGAAGATGCTTACTGGATTACCATTCTCATTGTCCTGCCGTTTACAATCGATCTTATCCAGAATATCGGTCTGGCCATCCTGCAGGCGATGAACCGGTATGATTTCCGCGCGAAGATTTATTTTCTGACGGGGGTATTGAATCTCCTGCTGGCCATTCCGCTTGGCATGCATTTCGGCGGGCTCGGCTGCGCTGTGGCTACAGGTTTTTCCATGTTGCTGGGGAATGGCCTCGCAATGAACTGCTTCTATCATCGGTACATTGGCCTCGATATACCGGCCTTCTGGAAGCAGATTGGCAAGGCTTCTGTCTCAATCGTTCTTTGTCTTTTGCTCGGCTATGGAATCAATGCCTATACGCCGGGAGATGGGAAGTTCGTGTTCCTTCTCAAGATTGTGGGATATACCCTGTTGTATGGTGTGATGGTTTATTTCCTGGCGATGAATGCGGATGAAAAGAGTAAAGTCCAGAAAATCTTCAAACGATTTGTTTAGGAAAGAGAACAGGGATATACGGTTGCAGTTGTAGGGACATTGGGCATATCTCAAGTCCCTTTATGTTTTCCTGAGGAATATGTTATAATGAAAAAATAATGTTTGATTTTAGGGAAAGGGATTGACAGATGAATGAAAACAAGTACACTCAGGACAGACAGACAGACAGACAGACAGACAGACAGACAGACAGACGCCTGATTTCTATTCTGGTGCCATGCTACAATGAGGAGGCGGTGCTGCGGCAGTTCTATGCGCGGACGTCGGAGGTGGTCCGTGGGATTCCGGATTACGATTTTGAGTTCGTTTTCGTGAATGACGGCAGCCGCGATGGGACGCTTGCCATCATGCGGGAACTGCGTGCGCAGGATGCGCGCGTATCATATGTCAATTTGTCCCGGAACTTCGGCAAGGAAATCGCGATGATTGCAGGGATTGATTACCTGCAGGGCGATGCGGCGGTCATCATGGATGCGGACTTGCAGGACCCGCCGGAGCTCATCCCGGAGATGATTTCGTGGTGGGAAAAAGGCTATGACGATATCTGTGCCAAACGCCGCAGCCGAGCGGGGGAGACGTTCTTCAAGAAGTGGTCATCGCATGCGTTTTACCGCATCCTGCAGCATCTGACGAATATCCCCATCCAGCCCGATGTCGGCGATTTTCGTCTCCTTGACAAGCAGTGCCTCAATGCCCTGCGTCTGATGCGTGAGTCGCAGCGTTACACGAAGGGACTCTTCAGTTGGATTGGTTTCAACAAGAAAGAGATCCTGTTCGACCGCGATGCACGTGCGGCCGGCAAGACGAAGTGGAATTACTGGAAGCTCATGAATCTGGCGATTGAAGGCATTACGAGTTTTACAATCGCACCGCTCCGAGCGGCGTCGTTCCTCGGCTGTATCCTGGCATTCGTGGCCATCTTGTACATGGTATATATCGTCGTGCGTACCCTGATTTACGGCGGCGATGTAGCGGGGTATCCGTCGCTGATTTCGGTCATCCTGTTCATCGGCGGCGTCCAGCTGCTTTTCCTGGGAATCATCGGCGAGTATTTGGGTCGAGTATTTAACGAAAGCAAGTTTCGCCCTCTCTATTTGGTGAAGGATTATAACGGAAAAATAAAGCTCAACCAAGAAGTCAGCAAGAGGGGGATTCATCATGGAAAATAAGTACTGGAAACGACATTGGCAGGAAATCACATTTTTCACATCTATTTTTGTAGCTGTTTTTTCATTTTTCACTGTGGCACATCCTTTGGTTCCTTATGATGGCGATGACTGGGCAAATTTATCGCTTATGCGAAAGGCTGTGCCATTATTGTCAACTTATAATCCGGTTAAGGTCCTTCCAGAAGATCTGTTTCCCTTAGTTGGAATATTCTCAGCAAATATGATCTTCCCTGTACTTGGAGACTATATTTACTCCATTATTTTTGTTTCAGCTGCGGTATTTAGTCTGTTAATCTGCGCCTATTTGTATCAATTCTATCAATTTATAAAAACGATATTTTCTTTAAAAACTTCAGTTGCAATCCTACTTACAGCATTGTTTTTATCGCTTCATTTTGTAATTTTTTATTCAAAAAATTCTGTTGCTGCTTATTTGCTTGGAACATATAATCTTACATGCTTATATCATTATGTGATACCTGCAATCGTAAATATTTCTCTTGTCTTGTATCTGGCTAGATATGATTTTATGGCTTTGGCTTTTAAAGAAAATTCTGTTGCTTCATGTGAACATGGAATGCTTTTCTCTCGTTCAATTTCTTCTTGGAGTTGCTTAATTTTTATTGTATATCTAGCAATATTTTCCAATATACTTGCTAGTATTATTCTGGCATCTTATGTTTTTAGTGCTTTGCTGCTTCGTTTTTTGCAGGAACAGCATACTAATCAAGAATATAAAATATTCGTGAAGGATAATCTCCTTTATATTGGAATCTTACTAGTTTGGTTAACCTCTTTGTTTTTTGAAGCTCATGGCGGAAGAGCTCATGATATTGGACATAGTGTTTTCTCATTGCCGATTGTAGAAACAGGGAAATATTTTCTGGCAATTCTTGCTAAGATGAGCAAGGAATTCATATGCTTTGCTTTGCTCTTTATAGTGGGCGGGATTTTTGTAAGTTACAAAAAAGATTCATATGTTTATCGTAACTTTTTTAAAATGTATATTTTAACATCTGCTATATCCTGTCTTTATTTGCTTCTGATTTGTGCAAAAGCTTCCCCAGCCTATATAGGACGTAGCGACGTATTTATTTCCTTTATTATATGGACTCTCCTGTTTATCTGTTTTTCCTTGGCATATTTAATAAAACGAATATCAAAAGTTGCAATAATCCTTCCGATTCTTGTACTTTACTTTGCTATAGAGGCTATTGGTGGCAGCGGCTTTCAACAAAATGTTATATCGAATGGAATATCGGAAAAGGAATGTATAGCAGTTGATCGAGAGATTATTCAGCAACTGCAGGAAGCAGATCGCAATGGAGAAAAGGAGGTAGTTTTACGAGTACCGAAAGGTGATAATCGTGATAACTGGCCACATCCATTATATATGGGCAATGCTTTAAGCCGTACCATGTATAAACACGGATTGATTTCAAAACAATTGAAAATCACGATAGAGCCTGATTTGGATATGAATAAAAAGTATCATATATCTATTCCTAAATAATTGGATTTGATTTTGAACGGAGCAGCCATGATCGGTGTTTGATGGGTATTCGATGTAAATGAACACAGGTTGCTGAGCAGATGGTCCAGGATGGCGTCGGATACAGCTGATTCACCCAGGCAATCAATTCTTTCTTCCGGGTCGTATTGCGAATGGATGATGGTGGTGAATGATTGGCCTCGCGGTAAGTAGTGAACATGTCAGTCAAGCGCATTTACTTGACCTTGAAGTCGTCGTAGCACGCATTGGTGCTGAGATCGTTGGCCAGATAGGTTTTACCGGAGCCGGTCGCGCCGATGATGACGATATTGGTGTGATGCTAGATATACTCGTTGCTTTCCAAGCATTTCAGTAAATCTCGATTGAGATGGCCGTTTGGAAGATACTCGATATTTCGCAATGTGATTTCGCAATGTGACATTCGGATAGAACAGCCTCGCATCCTTGAGCAATCTCGGTAGATGATTGTTCCTGGAAGCCGATATCTTAGTTTAGCTCCAGTCGGCCATTGATGTAATCGCCAGGCTTATGGCGGATGTGCATGGTGAGATTGTTCTGCTTAACATGATTCTGATACCACTTGCAGAACTGTGAGTAATGGAAGCAGAGCTGATGGCTCTGCCAATAGCTGCCTACGTATTCTTCCCAGAGTGGCTTCAGCGTGACACCGCTGCGAAGCAGCTCTCGATGGATATAGCAGAAGTCTGGTATGACCGGCACCGGCTCAGAAGCTCTGATTCCGCCAACTCCTTCCAGTCTGCTGGTGAAAGCGACAGATTCTTGGCAGCGGCAGCCACTTTTGCAACCATGTTGCGCGACACATGCAGCGCAGCTGCGATGTGCCGCTGGCTCTTTCCCTGCGCGAGATGAACCAGGATTTCCTTGTCTTTTGACATGGAACGCTGATATCCAGCGGCATCCCGAGCACCTCGACAACGTCCTACCATGGAACGAGATTATCCAGCAAAGTTGCAAATAAATCTTCTAAGCTTCACCGTTTTGTGCGGCGGAGCTTTTTTGATGCATATTTCAGTGATAACAAAAAGTGAGCTAGCAGACTGGCAGATTATACACCGGATGATTTAGCGCTTACAATGGTGCCTCCTTTCGGTTAGGCAGTTAACAGATGAGATGATATCCAAGGTAGCTCAGTTATTCGTTCGCACATGGCTCATCTTTTTGACATTCACAATAGACTAAAAGGGGGTGGGCTAGAATCTCAGTTTCTATGTAGTGGTTTTACGGTTTCTTTCAAGGAGAATATTCACTTATCAGTAATTTGAGAAATTCTAGATGAGCTGTAGTCTGTATCTTTTATTGTATAACATAGTATTTTGGAGTATAATAAAAGAAAATTATGTTGCTTATTGAATCCTGTTGTGATTTGCTGTAATCATGAGCTGAAATGATAAAATTCTTGAGAAGAATTCAAGAGATTAATAAAGATTATATAGGGAGGGTTAATCATGAAATTAAAGAAAGAATTTGATGATTTTTATGCTCAGATTTGTATTGATAAAGAAGCAGAAGCTTTAAAGGATAAGAGAGAAATACTAGAAGATGATATCAAAAATAAACTACCGGATATTCTCGGCGAACACGATATTTCTCTGAATAAGTCAGATATACGAATGATTGATCAAGGGAGTTATAAGTATCATACGACGATAAAATCGGATGTAGTGGATCGCGATGTAGCGGTCATCATCCCTTTGGATATTGATGAACAAGATGATCCTAGAGAAATTAAGAAATATTTAAGGGAAGCTATCACAATTCCAACGCGGACAGTATCAATCAAAGAGCCATGTGTGCGGGCTTCTTATTATGAGGACGGAAAAGAGTGGCTTCACGTTGATTTGCCTTTATATGCGGATCATAATGGTTCTCTGTACCTGGCACGCGGAAAAGAATATGGTGAAACCTATTCTTGGGAGAGTGCTGATCCAGATAGCTTGAATGATACACTCTGCAATACCATCAATGGAAATGAACAGTTGCGGCGCATTATTCGGTATATAAAAAAATGGAAAAATGAAGCATATGCAAATTCTAAATCAGACCATGAAGTTCCACCTAGCATAGGCTTGACTTTGCTGGCATGTGATTGCTTTATGCCTGCAATAGAAGATGGCAAAGATTATGATTTATTATCGCTTAAGAATACGCTAAAACAAATTCAAGGAAGATTTTCTCTTAGATTTGATGCTTACTATAATGTTGTAGGTGCAGATATTAAACGTTATCTTACGGTAAAACCGTATACAGATGTATTCGATAAGATGCGCAACAGCAGTGAGCAGTATATGCTGACCTTTTATAAGCGTTTATCGACAGCTGTTTCGAATCTTGAGGATGCAGTCAATGCTTCTTCTGATCATGATGCAGCACTGTCAGTTCAGAAAGTTCTGGGTGATGATTTCGAAGTACCAGAAGATGCATCAGTGAAGTCTGCAAGTATCCTTATAAAGTCTAAAAGGGAGCATGGCTTTGGATAAGCAAAATATAGTAAAGAAAATTTTAGAGCAATTTGAACAGATATCTGATACAAAAAATATTAAGGACATTGCCTATTCTTTTTATGTCGATAAGAAGGAATTCTTGCTCTTCCCTCCACGACTAGATTTTCCTGAGAGCAAGGTCAGTTTATTTATCAATGTAAAACATGTTGGTTTTATTCCTCATATATTTTTTTACGATTATACAAAGAAAGAGTTCGATTTCTTGCCAGATGAGGCATATGCACCTCTTTGCTTATATGAAGCATATGATTATATATCTTCTCTGTTTTCTTATGAAGATAAGATATACGATGCCATTAGAAGACTCTTGAAGCTTTTATTCATGAGCCCTGTTGATAAAGAGCGAGAGTTTCAGAAAGAATTCTCGGTCTATTGGCATAATATGGCGACAGAGAAGATGACTGTCGATGTGTTCTTGCATCAAGCAAAAAGCTTTTCTAAACTAAAGATTTATCGACATGGTAAAAATATGCGACTTGTTGAAGATGGGATTACCTTAAATGATTTGCTTAGTCAGGATGTGAGGATATGGGAAGAAGATGTAGGAGATGATGCCTATCTTATCCCTATTAGCGATAAGAGAAATATCATTCCACCGTATCGAAAAAATCCATGGTCTATTAAAAATATTCAGCATATTTTAGCTGATGTGGCTATCGATCATATTTCTCCCGATATATATAAAAAGCTGAAACGTATTACTTCTTCTAAACGTAATATATGGTTCGTTTTTTCTATGCATGTTCAAGAGATTGATATTTTATTTACAGTCAAAATCCGTTGTGGAAATCAAAAGCATGAGAATTTGTTAAATGAAATTATGCATGCTGCAGAGCAGATTAAAACATTTCGTACAAGACGCATGGATTATCTTTTCTTGAATCGTATTGTTGGAAATGAACAAAAATTATATGGGAAGAAAATTCTTTTGGTAGGTTGTGGATCATTGGGAAGTTATGTTGCTTCGGAATTAGTGAAAAATGGTTGTATATCTTTGACAGTATATGATTCGGATTATTTGTCAATTGAGAATACGATGCGTTGGGCTGGCAATCCTGCTCTAGTAGGGGGATATAAGGTCGATTATATCAAGAAATTGCTAGAAAACTTTCATCCGGAAATAAATGTGACGGCATTCCACAAGAAACTCGATAAAAAAATCTTATGTGATATGATTAAGGAATTCAGTCTTATTATATTTACCATTGGGAGCAGTGATTCACAATTAGCATTTAATCGTGCTTTAAAAATGAATCATTGTAATATTCCTGTGATTTATACTTGGCTTGAGGCTGGTGGACGATACAGTCATATTTTAGCTGTTGATTATCAAAGTAAGGGCTGTTATCAATGTTTGTTCACCGATGAAAATGGGAAGATGATCAATAATCGAGCAATTCATATGTCAGAAACACTAAACGATTCATATGTTGATAGTATCATACGAAATGGATGCGGTGGAACACGTGCTGCATATGGGACAACTATCCTTTTACGGACTACTGCCGTTTTATTGGATACATTACAACAAATTTACTCTAATTATGGTATCCAACATAAGCTTACGACTATTACGCCTCTTGCTGTGGAATATCCGGATAATCTTATACCAATGAAGGGATGTCAATGTTGTGGATTGTAAAAAGATTATCAATTTTATCTCTGATAATAAGCGTATTGTTATTGAAATCTTGATGTTTATTATCGCGCTAATACTTGTGTATTCCGTGGATTTGCCTGAGTCTTTTGGTGAACGATGGTTAAACCCTAAAGACTTGCCAGATAGTATATTCTATATTATCATAACTGCTTTTCCCGCTATACCTGTTCTAAAGATTATGCTTCTCGGGTTTATCTTGTATAAGATTCGCTCTTGTAATAAAGAATATATTTTGAATATGGATAATTATTATCACGATTATTCGTATTTTTGGTATAGATTTTGTTCATCCATAATGGGAATATCAAAATGCAACTTGATCTTGGTACCAATCCATATGCAATTCAGTTTAGTCATACATCAAGTATTTCACGAATTTCCTTTACAAGATGAAAGCTTTCCAGAGAGCGACGCGGATGAAAAAGTAATAGTTAAGGACTTTAATAACTTACATGGTGGATTAGAATATAATATAATCATTGAGGATACTTACCTAATATCGATGGAGCAGCTTCCTCTTGATAAAAAAGAACTTCCGTCTTTTAAAATCAGTAGGAACAATAAAGGAAAATCAGATCGTCACTTCAATCGCCAATTCATTAATGAGATTGTAAGGGTCTTAAGAGATTTACCAGATAAGGTTACGGTTAACATCTATACGACTACAAATCCTAAACATACTTTTTATATTGCACAAGACGCATTGAAACTCTCTGATCGTGGGAATATCGAGCATGTTTTCGTTTATCAGCAGGAACGAGATAATGGAAGACACTTTAAAAAATTCTACAAGGTATATTGATTGATATGATTTTATACTTTACAAAGGAGAGTATGATAATGTCTCAGACAGCGCCTTTATGGGCTTGATTTATTCCGTATTTTTGCCGCGCTCATGATATTTGCTTTCCATTGTTTTTGTCAGGCAGATTTCCTCATTTTCATTATCAAAAATCTCCGTCATCATCGTGGGAAATTTCCCACTTTCAGCGGATCTTGTCAGGAGGCGGGTTCCACTACAACATCCTACCGTATGAGTGTGTGGTCCATCCGGTAGCTCCGGCCGCTGTATGGGATAGATAGTAGAGGTGAGGTAGGTGTACATATGAAATAAATATCCGTTAGATATAATGATTCGCAGTTCATTCTGACAATTGAAAGGATGAATGGAGATAAAGTTCGTGCATCAAATTCAAGATGGGATTTTAATCCGGGGCTGGCGTTTAATCTGCAGGAAAATGCTCCTAAGAGGAGGCTGGATGCAGTGATTGTGCAGCAGAGCTTCAAGGTCGCGGTCGAAACGAAATTGTCGGATTGGTTCCACGAGGATCAGATTCAGAACCATTTAGATGTTTTTGGAGAAGAGCAGTATAAGGTCCTGATGACCTTGGCGCCCGTTCATATTTTGATTTCAATATGAGGGAGGGTGTATAATGAAATGACGACCTCATCCAGCGCTGAGTTTGCAGGGCGGATAAGGCCTATGGACATTGGGCAACCATCCACTGCAGGGTTTAGTGCTTACCAAAAACGAGATGCCTGGTAATGAGCATCTCGTTTTTGATGTCTGGATCTTATTCGGCTGGTCAGAAAGCCAGGCCATTATCCTTGGCGATTTTACGGATTTCTTCGAGTGAGAGATTGGTCGAATCGGTTATGACGCCTACGGGAAGGTCTTTCTTTAAGAGAGAAAGTGCAATTTTGATTGTGGCTTTGCGTTCGCCGCGTGTTTCACCAACTGCAATACCGTCGGCGAAACCGTCTTCTTTAGCGACTTCGAGTGCGCGTTTCTGATCCCATTTGAAGTTGACCATATCGAACACCTCACTTTTATTTTTCTGGAAATAGTCTGCCAGGAAAACGAAGCTTCCCCCTTCGGGGGAAGTGGCCCGCAGGGCCGATAGGGGAAACAGCAGATATTTGTGTTGACAGCTTCCCCGACCTCATCTGTCAGCCTTCGGCTGCCACCTTCCCCAGAGGGGAAGGCAGTGGGGACGCCTAATCGTTCTTTTTACCTTTATTCTATCATATTTGATAAACGGTTGTCAGGAGCAGCGGGCGCGAGCTTGCGTTGGCTCCTTAGGCAATCATCCATTGCATGGTTTAGTGCTTACCAAAAACGAGATGCCCGGTAATGAGCATCTCGTTTTTGGTGTCTGGATCTTATTCGGCTGGTTAGAAAGTCAGGCCATTGTCCTTGGCGATTTTACGGATTTCTTCGAGTGAGAGATTGGTCGAATCGGTTATGACGCCTACGGGAAGGTCTTTCTTTAAGAGAGAAAGTGCAATTTTCATTGTAGCTTTGCGTTCGCCGCGTGCTTCGCCACGTGCTTCGCCAACTGCAATACCGTCGGCGAAGCCGTCTTCTTTAGCGATTTCGAGTGCGCGTTTCTGATCCCATTTGAAGTTGACCATATCGAACA
Organism: Mitsuokella sp. AF33-22; assembly: GCF_003475755.1. Taxonomy (NCBI): domain Bacteria; kingdom Bacillati; phylum Bacillota; class Negativicutes; order Selenomonadales; family Selenomonadaceae; genus Mitsuokella; species Mitsuokella sp. AF33-22. Next base: position 39,426 of record NZ_QRQA01000006.1, read on the forward strand.
CCTCACTTTCATTTTTCTGGAAATAGTCCGCCAGGATATCGTGTGTCTCGCAATAGGTGATGGCCTGACGGATTGCGGTTTTGAGTTCGAGTCCGGCCCGGACTTTCTGTACGAAGATGCTGTAGCAGCGAAGCGTTATGTTGATTATTGAAACGAAGCTTCCTCCTTCGGGGGCGTTCGTTGCTGGAGTGTGCGCGTTGCGTACCTCGTTGCGCCCATTGCGGTAGCGCCGTTCTTCATCCATTGCATGAAATCATTTACTATTGTAAAATATAAATATAAATTACGGAAAGGATGTGAGCGCGTGAAAAATCAGGATACAAACAACGAGCAGAAAAAATTATACGATGCGACTTGTAAGCAGGTTCTGTCCGAAAAAAGCCTCATCGCTTATATCCTTCAGACCTGCTTGGATGAATTCCGCGGCTATTCTCTCCGCTACATTGTCCGTCATTGTATCCAAGGAACACCAGACGTTGGTACGGTCGTTGTTGAAGCAGACAACGGCGGTTCGTTCCGCATCAAAAATCAGCAGACCGAAGACAAGACCGAAACAGAAGGCACCGTATTTTATGATATCCGTTTTACGGCCATTGTGCCGAACAACGGCAAACTGATTGAGCTCATCATCAACATCGAAGCTCAGAATGACTTCAATCCCGGCTATCCATTGTTAAAACGTGCCGTCTATTACTGTAGCCGGATGATATCCAGCCAGTACGGCTCCGTTTTTACCAAATCCCACTACGAAAAAATCCAGAAGGTCTACTCCATATGGATCTGTACCAATCCCACGCAAGAATGGTCCTACAGTATCACGCGTTACAAAATGCAAGAATACAACCTCGTAGGAGCATCCCATGCACCACAGACAGACTATGACCTGCTAACACCTATCCTGGTCTGCCTGGGACAAAAAAAGTACACCGACTGCATGGCCTGTTGAAAATGCTCAACATGGTCTTTCTGGACAACATCAGCCCAGGAGAAAAGATCAAAACGCTCAAACAGGAATTCGACATCGAAGTCACACCACAACTCGAAAAGGGGGTTTCCGAAATGTGCAATCTGAGTGAAGGCATCGAAAAACGTGGCGAAGCGCGCGGCGAAATAAAAAATATGATTACAGTTGCAAAAAACATGATTAATAAAAGAAAATATTCACCAGAAGAAATCTCAGAGATTTCCGGCCTGCCGCTTGAAAAAGTCATGGATTTAATCGACGGCAAAACAGCTTGATAACAAGCGAATCATGAAAGCAGAAGGAGATTTGAATCGCGCACGCATTGTTCAGGATGAGCTGATTTTGTATATGCTGAAGGAAGATTTTGCCTTTCGTGATATCCTAGAAGCTACTGGGGCATCGGATGAAGAGATATGTAAACTGCCAGTCACGGAACCAGTCACGGAAATGGAAGTTTCTGGAACCTTGTCCGGATGATCTCTTTCAGAAGGTATTGACTATTGTGGATACCATTATGGGGGAATGACGCCGGCTGTATTGAATGATGGAGTTGAATGATGGACAGGAGGGATTTTTATGCGTAAGCGTCAACTGACCAGGCTGCTCTTGGCCGGGCTCTGCACGATCTCGCTCTGGGGCGTGCCGCTGCCGGCGGGGGCCACCGTTGAAACGGGCACCGACACGAAAATCAACTACACGATGAATTATCCGCTCGTCTACACGCAGAACCCGGACGCGCAGGAAGCGATCAACTCGGATATCTACACGTACATCGCGGACTTCCGCGCGGCTTATGAGCGCGGCGACTTCATCGACGGCAGTTTCTCGTATGAGGTCAAGTACGAGGATGAGCAGGTCGTTTCGATCGTCATCTGCGAGTACAAATGGACGGGTGGCGCACACGGCATGCCGAATTACATCGGCCTCAACTACGACAAGGCGACAGGGGAGAAGCTGCCGCTATCGTACTTTGTCAGACTGACGCCTGCTGACCGCGTGCAGGTCCTGGGCTTCCCGGTTTACAATGCCCGCGATGAAGTCATCCCCGACAAAGACCTGAGCCAGTACCGCTGGGACAATGCGATCAGCACGAATTACTACATGCTCGGCAACGGCGACCTCGCGCTCATTTACCAGCCTTACGACCTGGCCCCGTATGCCGCCGGCGTCACGCACATCAAGCTGACGGCCAAATGGATCGATTATTTCAACCGCCGCAACCATGCCGAATGAGGCGGCTGAGCGGCCTTGCACACCGTGAGTCCGCGGGTGGCGCCGACTGCCAGGGAGCATCTCCATGCGTTTTGGAGGTGCTCCTTTTTGCTGCGCCGCCTGCCGCGCCGGGGAATCGTCCGAAAAAATCGGGAAGAAGTTTTGTATTTGAGCGCAGAATGTGGTACATTAGTTGTAAATTAGATTTTATTCTTGGCACGCATGTACGCATGTACGCATATGCATGTCAGCAGGTCAGCATATAAGATGCTCACAAAGGACGGATTCTTCTATGGAACGCAAACAGGAACGCAAACAGCAGCGAAAACAACTTCTTTTATTCTCTAGCGTCGCCGGATTTCTCGCGGCCTGCTTCGTCGTCGGCCTCGTATTCCTCGGCGGCCGCCTCTCGGGCAGTTCGGCCGCGAACCGGCTCCTGACGCCGCCGACGCCGCTCGAGCAGGCGCAGCAGGATTACGCGGGTGTCACGATCACCTACACGTTCGGCGACAAGAGCGAAACGCTCACGGGCGACCGCATCGTCTCGTGGCTCCAGGAGGACGATACGGCTGCGTCCGGCGTTTCCTTCGACCAGCCGCAGGTCAAGGCCTTCATCAAGGAGCTGGCCGACAAATACGACACGGCCTACACCGTGCGCAAATTTCACACGAGCACGGGGCAGGACATCGAGATTTCGCAGGGCGATTACGGCTGGCGCATCGATCAGGAGCAGGAAATGACGCATCTTCTGGAGCTGCTCGCCGCGAAGGAGAGCACGACCTGCGAGCCTGTCTACGCGCAGACGGCGGCCGTCCATGCCAAGGAGGACTGGGGCACGACCTACATCGAGGCGAGCCTCTCCGCGCAGCAGCTCTGGCTCTATAAGGACGGCAAATGCATTCTTGAGAGCTATTTCGTCTCGGGCAATCCGACGCAGGGGTACGCGACGCCAAAAGGCATTTACGGCCTGACGTACAAGACGCGCGACGCCATGCTGAGTGGCCAGGGCTACGACTCCAAGGTCAAGTACTGGATGCCCTTCAACCGCAACGTCGGCCTGCACGACGCTCCATGGCGCAAGACCTTTGGCGGCCAGATCTACAAGCGCAGCGGCTCCCACGGCTGCCTCAATCTCCCGCCCGCCAACGCCGCCGCCATCTACAAGAACGTCGACAAGAACACCCCGGTCATCGTCTATTGATTAATGGCCATGATCGTTTTAGAGGAGGATTTTCATGGATATACGCATGGATGCCGCTCTTGGGTCTCCCTACCGTAGTTTACGACAACAGGCCAGAGTGATTACCGAAGCCTGGGCGGCAGACAACATGTATTGCGTCATGTGCGGAGCGCCTCATCTAGAAGCTTTGCAGAACAACAAGCCCGTTGCTGACTTGCTGTGTCCTCGCTGCCACAGCGTCTTTGAATTAAAAAGTCATAATGGTCCTTTTGGGGGGATTATCGTAGATGGAGCCTACCATACCATGATGACGAGATTGACAGATGGACATAATCCGCATCTGTTTGTTATGGAATACCGACGGCCAGAGTACGTGGTAGAGAATCTTTGGATTATCCCCAAATATTTTTTCACTACAGAAATTATCCGAAAGCGAAAGCCACTCTCATCAAAAGCCCAACGCGCAGGTTGGACTGGATGCAATATCGTTTGGCGTAATATTCCGACTCAGGGGAAAATACCAGTTATCCGTCAGAGAGAGATTCTTGAGCCAGAACAGATATGTCGAAAGGTGGCAGCGACATCAGCTCTGGCTGTTCGCAAAATTTCAGCTCGTGGCTGGCTGATGGATGTGCTTTACTGCTTGGAGAAACTGGGCAAAGAGTATTTTTCGCTTCAGGATGTATATGATTTTTCTGATTATTTGCAAATAAGACATCCAGAAAATCATAACGTCCATCCCAAAATTCGCCAACAGTTGCAGTTCCTACGCAATAAAGGATATTTGGAGTTCTTGGGGCGGGGCGAATACCGCATGAAAACGATGATGTAACATGAGAGAGAGCTATGGAATTTACAATTAAAATAGAAAATATATATGCAAAGAATATTACGGTAGAAGCAGATGATTGGCAAGATGCCTTGAGGCAGGCCATAAAAGATTCAGACAAGGGAAAGTATGTCATGACCGATGAAGACCTGAAAGAAGAAAATGTATCGGTCAAGGGCTGGCCATATGCCATCGAGGATAAATGGACTGTTGAAGATGTTGATGCGTTTATCGCAGAGCACGAAGATTTGCAGCAACAAAAGATTACAGAAAGCGAAAAACGCCAGGCCTTGGTATTCATGAAAGAACATCTGGACAAAAGCGCAGGCTTGAACTGGAAGTCCTTGGAGATTGCTTTGTTGGCTGTTGTAAAGAGACGTGAATAGATTCGATAAGAATAAGGAACTACAAAAATCCGTCAGGCAAATTCCGTTTTAGAGAATTGCCAAACGGATTTTTGTGGCTAAGAGAATGCAATGGCACTCTCTTATTTGAAAGGACTTGACGGGCCGTTTTTATTTTACAGTAGTCTTATGGATCTTTTTCTGAATATACCACAGGAGGATCCCAACATAGGGGAGGTATTCTTCGCCCTGCTTGGGCGCGTATTTTTCGTATAGGCGATTCCATACCTGTCCGGATATCCCTTTATTGCCGAAGCGTTGCATGAGAGCTCGTTTCAATGCCATCAACCTCTTTTGCCGATTATCGACGAGATGTTCTTCGTTCAGGTTCAGGATGGATTCGCTGCATGCAATAGGCACAAAGACCGCCCTGCTCGGTCTATAGAGCTTCTCTCAGCTCTTGACCGCTGGTATATCTGCCCGATTCTCCTGCAGAATGCGGATGTTCTCTCGATGTACATTGGCCAGAACGCTTGGCGCGTGTGTCGTGAGGATGAACTGTACGTGGGGGAAGGTATGCCGGAGGTTCCGGATGATGTTCTTTTGCCAGGCGGGATGAAGGTGCATGTCAATTTCATCAATCAGCACGATACCAGGCGTATCCTTGACACAAGCTGCGAGCATTTGTGGATTGAGTATCGCCATGCGATAGGCGATATCTGCTGCCATGGTCAGGATCGTACGGATACCATCGCTCAGCTGGTGGAGCGGCAGGTATTCCAATGTTCCATCTGCTCTTCGTATCAGGATTTCCAATTCTTCGTATTTGACATTGTAACGCACTTGGACAGCTGAAGCCCGGTCATCCATCTCTGCATAGCAATCCGCCATTGCCTTTTCTACAGCGTGTAATTCCGGAATCACCTTTCCTTCCTGCAATTGCAGGTAGGTCATTTTCTCGAACCATTCCAGCATCATCTGGACATTTGAGGCGGCGTCGAGACAGTCCTTGTACCCGCGGATACGGGAGCTGAGGCCGAGGCGTCGTTTGGCTGCCTTGGCTGCACGTGTCTGCTTCCGTGCCCAGAGACGTCCTGTACCATAGTAGGCGATCAACGGGAGCACGACATCCGGGCTGCCGTCCCGTATTTGTTTCTGCAAACCGGCAGCGTAATCCATGATGGATTTCGCATGGCGGCTTGTCGTTCTGCCGCGGTCGCTGTTTAATTCCCGCGACCAAACCAGTTCGTGACTGGGCTGCAGGTTCATATGCCCTTCCACAATCAGCGGATATTGACGTTCACGCGTTACACTGCTTCCTTGTTCGTACATCGCATAGCGAACATCCTCCAGGTGAAGGGAGTTTGTCTCCACACCGTCCAGCCCGGCCAAGAATCCGCCCAGAGCAAGCGCAGCTGCATCGAGGACAGAAGTTTTTCCTGAACCGTTGACGCCGATGAGGATAGTATAATCTTGCTCAAATGAAACGGAAAGTTCCTTAAAGCTGCGGAAATTCTTTACAATCAGCTTCTCTAACCACATAGCACGCACCACACTTTGTTTTTCTTTTTCTTCTTTTATTTTTCATTATATCATGGTACTTTCGAAAGCAAAAGCGCTGCCGATGAAACGAATAGGCGGCGAGTTTTGGCAAACGATTTGCTTTTCCTCTCGAAGAAAAAAGACGGGCTGCACGGTCATGGCGATGCAGTCCGTCTTTTTGGTATTGGGGATCAGAAGATGCCGAGCACGTGCCAGTAGGTCTGGGCGAAAATCAGCATGAGGACGTAGCCGATGATCGTGAGCGGCAGGCCGACTTTGATGCAGTCCTTGGCCGAGAACGTTTCGGTCGAGAATGCGAGGATGCCCTGTGGTGAATTGACCGGCAGGATGAAGCCGAAGCTGACGACGAACTGGAGCACCATGGTGATGCCGACGATGTTCAGGGCGTCGTTGCCGAGGCCCTGCAGCACGGCAATCATGATCGGGATCATGGAAGAGGCGACGGCCGTCGCGCTCGCGAAGCCGAGGTGGACGACGATGAGGAAGAGTGCGAGGATGGCAAAGACCATGAAGACGCTCATGCTGGCCAGCCCGAAGACGTCCATGAGCTGGTTCGCGAGCCAGGCGGCGGCCTTCGTCGAGAGCAGGGCCGAGCCCATGCTGATGCCGACGCCGAAGAGGATCAGCGTGCCCCACGAGATGCGGGCCTGTGCTTCCTTCCAGTTCATGATGCCGATGCCCGGCAGCAGCATGATCGTGACGGCGATGACCGTTGAGGTCGTCGTGTCGAGCGGATGGAGCGTTTTTTCCGTCACCCAGAGGAAGAGCAGTGCGAGCGAGATGACCATGAGTTTTTTCTCGGCGGGCTTCATGGGGCCGAGGGCCGCGCGTTCCTGGCGGACCGTCTCGTTGCCGCCCGCGACTTCCATCGTTTCCGGCGGCAGCATCTTGAGGCAGACGAAGTAGAGGATGACGGACATGATGACGGCATACGGCGCCGCCGCGAGGAACCATTCGGCCCACGAGATCGTCGCGCCGAGCTGTTTCTCGATGAAGCCGAGGGCGACCATGTTCTGCGCGGCCGCCGTCTTGATGCCGATGTTCCAGATGCTCGCCGCCTGGATGGTCGCGACCATGAGCAGGGCGGCGAAGCGGCTGTCTTTCTTCATCTTGAAGGCCGAGATGATACCGAGGACGATCGGCACGATGCAGCCGACGCGCGCCGTGGTGCTCGGCACGAAGAAGGTGAGGATGAAGCCGACGAAGATCATGCCCGCGAGGATGCGGTTCGTCTTCGCGCCGACCTTCGAGAGGATGAAGAGGGCGATGCGCCGGTCAAGCCCCGTGTGCATCATGGCCGCCGCGAGGAAGAGTGCCGCACCGACGAGCACGGCGCCGTTGCTCGTGATGCCGCCGAACGACATGCCGACGGCTTTTGAGGTTCCCAGAAGTTTCATGGGGTCCTGCGGATTTGGGCTCATGCCGAGGCAGAGGATCATCAGTGTCGCGATGATGGCGGCGCTGACCGGATAGCTCACGGCCTCCGTGATCCAGACGATGATGGCAAAGATCAGGATGCCCAGCATGCGATGACCGACCGTGGTCAGATCGGCCGGTGTCGGCAGCAGGAAGACGACGAGCATCGCGAGGACCGCAAAGAGGAGTCCGTATTTCTTCGAAAACGAAGTGGCAGTTTTTTCATTTGACATAATAATCACCTCTATGTATCCCTGAATGAAATACAAAATATACCTTTTAGTTCTAGCATTCACCATGAACGGGAATTTTCCTGCTTGAACCGTAAAAGTGTACAGTATACAGTCTTTTGACAGACAAAAATCGGCCCATGTCACAGGAAATAATCGTTCCATGCTTCTTCGTCCCAGCAGATAATCATTGGACACCATCCGTTTCGGTTGGATCATGAACAACGAAATTCCCGGCATGTTTACGCTACTCGCGGGCCTGATGCTCGGCGTGCGGTTTGGGGCCCTCGCGGATGAGGAGGGGTATCTTCAGCCGGGCGACGCGCTCTATGTCAACCGCGTGGCCAGGATTGGCGAGAAGACGGAGAATCTCGTCACGTATGTGTATGAGGAGGCGGTATCCCCGCATCTGGCAGCCAAGCTCAATCATCGACCAATCGATTTTGACCGGGTAAAGGCGGATTTTGCACGCGCGAGGGAGCGGTACCAGTATCTCACGATGGAAGGGAGCGGCGGTATCATCTGTCCGCTGCGCTGGGACGAGCAGCAGCATGTCGTGCTCGACGATCTCGTCAAGGAGTTGAGCCTGGGCGTCCTGTGCCGGGGGACCTCATGCAGGATGACAACGCCGCCATGATCGAGGCCCTGACGGGCGTGAAGGTCGTGGCGTATGTCAAAGCGGGGAATACCGACCTCGATATCGATGTGGATCTGCTCAAAAGTCTCTACGCATAAAGGAGAACGGACTCCATCAAAAAAGGCACTGCTCGCTTGGCAGTGCCTTTTTTGATGGAAAATGGGAAAAGTCTGGCGGTCTGTTGCATCCATCCGGTGCGCCGATGCGATCAGGATTCGTTGATGCGCTTGCCGGTGATGTGCTCGGGCGTCAGTTCCAGCATGAGCATGCGCGGTCCGGCATGTTTGATTTCGTTGTCGAGATACGCCTGATCCTGTGTGAATTTCTCGCCGAGCAGGCGGGCAAGGTGCAGGGCTGCTGCGTGATCGTCGAGCACCTTCATGCGGCCGAAGACGATGACGCTGCGGAACGTCAGCGACCAGGAAACGCCGTCTTCGTGATGACCTTCTCCCGTGACGCAATACGACACCTTGTCGCAGGCGCGGATGGCATCGAGTTTGTGGCCGGCCATTGCGCAGTGGAAATAGAGTCTGCCATTTTCCTCATTGTAGTAATGGTCGAGCGGCACGCCGTAGGGATAGCCGTCATCCCCGAGAACGGACAGCACGCCGCGCTTTTCGTGCTTGAGAATCTGGATGCACGCTTCGTCTGTAAGCTGCTGCTTAAATCGTCTCATCTTGCGAAACATAAAAAACCTCCTGTTCTCCATCAATCCTGATAATGATTGCGACATTGGATGATTTCCAAACGGTCATCCAAGATTCGATAAACAAAGCGATTCTTTTTATCAATACGTTTGCTGTGCCATCCGCCGTCCAAATAGCGTAATGGTTCATCCTGTCCGCCGCTATCATAGCCATGACGTTTGATGTCACGAATGAATGTATGTATTTTCGGTTCCGGCATCCATGCGTTGGGCCGCTGCTTGGAGATGCCGCTGATTGGTTTCACTGTAGAATGGGTCACCGGCCGTGACGCGGAACGGGATTGCGCGATCTTTGACCAGGCGTTTCGTGAAAATGGTAACGGCGGCTGACATCGTAAGTCCCATTTCTTCGCAGATTGCTTCTGCTTGCCGCTTCAGATCCGCATCAATGCGGATGGTCATGGTTGCGTTTGTAGCCATAAAATCATCTCCTTTTTATTTAATTATATTACAATGTACTAACATTGTGCAACAATAAGTGAGTGTTTCGGAGCAGCGTCGGGCGGCACACGGGCAATGGCTGGCTTGTTGCGGGAAATGCCATGAGCGCCAGGGATGAGACAAGACTTGCAAGACGGCAGGAATCACGTATAATGATAGAGAAGCAAATACATTGAAAAACAGGTGGGGATTAGCATGGATATGGATAAGCGGGCCGAACAGGCCGTGGCGTATAAACACGAGAACTGCAACTGCGCGCAGGCGGTGCTCTTGGCTTTTGCCGAAGAGCTCGGCAAATCGGAGGAAGAGCTTCGGGCACTCGGCTCGGGCTTTGGCATGGGCATGGGCTGCACGGAGGCGACGTGCGGCGCGCTCTGCGGCGCGGGCATGGTCATGGGGCTCATGAACAAGAGCGGCAGGCCGACGGCAGCCGTCATGCGCGACATCCTGTATGAGTTCGAGGAAAAAGCCGGTGCCACGATCTGCAAGGACCTCAAGGGCATTGAGACGGGCAAGATGCTCTGCTCCTGCGACGACTGCGTGCGCCATGCCGTACGCGCCGCAGAGCAGCGCCTTTAAGGAGGGGCATATGGAACTGAAAAAGATCGATTTTCCGCTGACGGTATGCAAGCTGGATGCGATGGACAAAGTGGATACAAAATCAGACTTCTTTTTCCTCGCCAAGACGGACGAAGAACTCTCGCTGGTCTGCAAGACCGAGGACACGCCATCTCAGACGACGGCGCGCGAAGATGGCTGGCGGGCCTTCCGCATCGAGGGCACACTGGATTTCTCGCTCATCGGTATCCTGTCCAAGCTTTCCACGATCCTTGCTGAGAACAAGATCGGGATTTTTGCCGTCTCGACCTACAACACGGACTACATCCTGGTCAAGGAAGAGAATTTTGAGAGGGCGATGGCCGTCCTGCAGGAAAACGGCTATGCGGTCATCTGATGATTTCATAACGAGTCGAGCTTGGCGATGGTCCGGAGACTTTGCCAGAAGTAGCGATAGACTTCTTCGGGGGTATCGCTCTGGCCGCGGTGAATCCAGGTTGAGATGGCGACGGGCAGCAAGTAGCTCATGATGTCGATGAGGTATTCCTGTCCGCCGTCTGCATGATTTGTCGGGATGCCGAACAAGGAGCCCATCTGCTGGAAATAGCGCTGATGGCACTGGGCCAGGGCATCCAGGCGATTGCATTTCTCGAGCGCGACAAGCAGATCTGCGTGCTCCATGATGGCGTAGAAAAAGGAAAACAGGATGTCTTTCCGGGTCTTTTTCTGCGGCACTTGACGGGCAAATTTGTCAAAGAGCTGATCGATTTGCCAGAGCAGCACATCCACTGGTGTATCGAAGAGCCGGTAAAAGGTGCTGCGGCTGACGGAAGAAGCACGCTGGATGGAGGCGATGGCAAGCCGGTCGGCAGGTGTTTCTTGTGACAAGGCCAGGACGCTTTTGGCGATGAGCGCCGCTGATTTTTTGGCGCGCGGGTCGTTTGCGATGTGATACATGTTTGAGCCTTTCTGTTCTACATCTCGTAAACGGGTAGTTTTGATACATTCACTGTGATACAATCGTATCATAAGTTGAGTGGTAGAACAAGAAAGGTGGTCTTCTTATGTCGCTATATACTGGGAAAAAGGTGGGCGTGAGCAAAGAGGAAAAGGCTTTGCCGTACTATTCTCTTTTCGAGCGGAAGATGGCAGAGGTCCCGCCCGAGAAGCTCGCGTTGGTTGAGACGCCTTCATCTGTCCCTGCAGTTCCGTTTGCGGAGAGAGACCGTTTCCTGCAGGGGACGGATAAAGAATTCTGCCAGGTCGGCTATGGCGTGGCGGAGGACGGGACGGGCTTTGTCTGCAATGAGACGTATATGCCTGGCGTGACCGGTGAGATGATGGACTGGTGGTTCCCGTGGCACAGCGTAGGTTCCGACCTGCGCTACAAGATCTGGGACCCGGAAGACCATTATTTTGCGCGGGCGGATAAGGCGGCATATGTCTGTGACCCCGCGGTTCCCGTCGCGCAGAAAACCTGGGGCGTCGACCATTACATCATGGAAGACATCGGGAACGGGCCGTCTTTTCTCCATTTGCAGTTCAAGCGCCCGCGCGATTTTGGCTTTGACGAATCTGCTCTGGGGACGGAAACGTGTCAGTCTCTTGTCTGTGCCATCGGGGCGGGGGACTGTGCGGCGGCCATGACGCATAAGTGGTTCCCGTATCAGGACGGCATCCTGTTTGCTTCGCGCTTCTGGATCGGCTATGCGCTGCGCGCGGGCGAAATCGTCAAAGCCCTGCCAGAAGGCGTTTCGGTGCCACTTGAGGCCGCGCGCGGGCTCTTTGCGCACAACATCAAGGAGTTCATGAATCTGGCGGCCATCCTGCCGGAAGTCTATGCGGCAAACAAGGACAATTTCTGAGATTGACAGCAGGTGCCTTTGTCTGTTATACTGATGCTACAAACGAATAGCGAAGGGGAGTAACCTCTTTGGTCTGCCGTCAACAAGCATGCCGCGCGAGCGGCTGGTGGCAGCGTTACGGATGTAATAGGTGAGACTTTCGCATGATACCCGGTTTTCGGATACCATGCGGAAGTCTCTTTTTGTTTGTTGTCTGTGTATTAGTTGAGAGAGAAAGGAATCTACACCATGGAAATCTTATCGATGCAATTCCTCATGGCCCTCGGCACGATCGTCCTGATGGACCTGCTGCTCGGCGGCGACAACGCCGTCGTCATCGCGATGGCGGCGAACAAGCTGCCGGAGAACCTGCGCAGGAAGGCCATCCTCATCGGCACGGCCGGTGCCGTCATCATCCGGCTCGTCATGACGCTCGTGGCCGTGTGGCTTCTGACCATCCCGTACCTGCAGGCCATCGGCGGTCTGATCCTCTTGCCGATTGCCGTGAAGCTGCTCGTGCCGGAGAAGAAGGATGAGCACGTTGAATCATCGGACAGCCTCATGGGCGCGGTCAAGACCATCATCATCGCCGATGCCGCGATGGGCGTCGACAACGTGCTGGCCATTGCGGGCGCGTCGCACGGCAGCTTCCTGCTCGTCGTCTTCGGCTTCCTCATCAGCATCCCGATCATCGTGGGCGGCAGCACGCTCATCGGCAAGATCATGGACCGCTTCCCCATCGTGCTCTACGCCGGCGCCGGCCTCCTCGGGTGGACGGCGGGCTCCATGATCGCCCATGACAAGATCATCGGCTCGATGCTCACGAGCACCTTCGGCGACTGGGCCGCCATCGCCATCCAGGCCGTCCTCGCCGCCGGCGTCATCTTCATCGGCCTCGCCCTGAGCCGCCGCGCCAAGAGCCAGACGGCGTAACAAAAATCCCTTGCTTCTGCATATTTCAGGAGCAAGGGATTTTTTGTTGGCTGTTTTCTTGGGGCGGGCTTATTTACCTCGACTCAACTGAAGCTGGTCCCTTTGGGTAGCTCCAAAGGAGCGGAGCCAGTAGCATCTCCGGGCGTAGCCCGTAGGGCCGAAAGGGGGCTATGGAGGAGGCCATATGCACGACCAATGACGCTCTGGAATGTATCCCAGCTTCAGCGCGCAGCTAAACGAAAAAAGGCGGGGACGAGGGAGCAACGCTGCGCGAAGTCGGTCGGCGTCCCCAAAGCCTTCCCCTCTGGGGAAGGTGGCAGCCGAAGGCTGACGGATGAGGTCGGGGAAGCTGTCGGCGCAGCCGACTGAAGGGGAGCCTGCAAGCCGTGACGCGCAGGCTTGATGTAAACAGACGTAAAAGACGCTGCGGGATATATTCCGGCTTCAGCGCGTAGCTAAATGTGAAAGGCGGGGACAAGGGAGCAACGCTGCGCGAAGTCGGCTGGCTAAAGGGATTTTTTCCTTCTTAACGAAGCCCGACGACTGTGCGAAACGCGCGCTGCTTGAACGACGCCCATTCATCAGGAAGCTGGCAAGGAAAAAATCCCTTCTTAACACCAGGCGCCAACGCTCCGCTTATGCGCCCTCGTCCCCTCCATGCGATTACGGGCAATCGCTGCGCGCCTCCAGGCGGAATACATCCCTCCGCTCAGGCTCTTGCCCTTCGGCGGAACAACCAGCACAGCAAGCCGCGTGCCTTCCCCGCGCACGGGGAAGGGGGACCGCGTAAGCGGTGGAAGAGGTCCATGGACAGACGGGCAAGAACAAAACTCAACTGCAAGTTCTTGCAAGCGTCGTAGCCCGCGCACGGGCGCGAAGCGCGGGATGCCGGGGGCATCCCCGGAGAAGGGGGACCGCGAAGCGGTGGAAGAGGTCCTTGGACGGACGGGGAAGAACAATCCCCGACAGCAAGTCCTCACAAGCGTCGCAGCCCCGCGCACGGGCGCGAAGCGAAGCTCCCCCCCCCTTTTTTGGGGGCTCCGCAGGAGCGGGATGCCGGTTGCATCCCCGGGCGTGGCCCGCAGGGCCGGAAGAGGTCTATAGACATACCTTAATGGGCTGTTTCAGCCAGAACGGCGAGCAGCTGCTGCGTTTCTTCCGTTGTCGTGGCCCAGCTCGTTGCCAGGCGGATGACGGTGTGATCCTCGTCGTACGGCTCCCAGAAGCTGTAGGAGACTTCTTTGGCGAGCGTTTCGAGCTGGTCATTGGCCATGACGACGAAAATCTGGTTGGTCGGGGTCTTGAAGAAGAGGCGATAGCCGTACTTCTGCAGGGCCCTGCGGATCGTGCCGGCTGCTTCGATGGCGGGGGCGCCAATCCGCTCGTAGAGGCCGTCCGTGAAAAGCGTGTCAAACTGCAGGCCGAGCAGCCAGCCCTTGGCGAGCAGGGCGCCGTGCTGCTTCATGATTGTGAAGAAATGCGGCGCGCGGTTCTTTTGGGGGAAGACGACGGCCTCGCCGAAGAGTGTGCCGCATTTCGTGCCGCCGATGTAGAAGGCGTCGCAGCACGCAGCGATGAGCGGCAGGTTCACGTCGTTTTCGGGGCAGGCGAGCGCGTAGGCGAGGCGGGCACCATCGAGATAGAGCGGGATGTGGTGGGCATGGCAGATGGTGTGGAGCCTGCGTAGTTCCTCTGCTGTGTAGAGCGTGCCGTATTCCGTGGGATGGGAGATGTAGACCATGCCGGGCATGACCATGTGGTCGCGGTTGCCGTCGGCCTCGAAGGCCGTCAGATACGCATCGACGTCTTCCGGGCGCAGCTTGCCGTCTGTATGCGGCAGTGTCAGGACTTTGTGCCCGCCAAACTCGATGGCGCCGGCCTCATGCAGGCTGATATGCCCCGTATCCGCCGCGACGACGCCCTGATACGAGGCGAGCAGCGCGTCGATGACGGTTGCATTCGTCTGCGTGCCGCCGACGAGGAAATAGACGTCGGCCTCCGGGCACTGGCAGGCCGCCCGAATCTTCGCGCGCGCCGCCTCGCTGATGGTGTCTGTGCCGTAGCCGGGCATGGGCGTGCGGTTCGTCTCGGCCAGACGCTTGAGGATCGCGGGATGCGCGCCTTCCATGTAGTCGGACGCAAACGGTAAAAGCTGGGATGATGACATGTTATTTAACCCTCCATATTGATCATGTGCTCTTGATGTTTAATTCTTTCAACAGAGCCTGCTGCAGAACTTTGGAAAAATTGATCTTTTTCGAGATGGCCAGGTCATTCATCCATTGCGGGATGCTCAGCGTTTTTTTGACCGATTTCGTAAAATGCTGCTTGGCGTACTCCGGAACGTCGACGGATACCATGTTGACCAGGATGTCCGCATCGGCGTACGGATCATCGGGGTCTTCTTCGGCATGCGGATTTACCTGTTCAATGGGGGTAGGCGCCGGAACGGGCTCTCCGTCCATTTCCATGGTATAAAGATAACCCGCCAAACAATCTACGGCCATTTCCATCGCTTCCTGGAATGTGTCTCCACAGGTAGAGAGATGATTTAAATCTGGAAATACGACAGAATAGCCGCCATCCTTTTCGTGGAAAAAAATAGCCGGATACATGCTTAACATTTTATCACTCCCTTATTTCAACCCTGCTTGTTTAAAAATAGAAGAAACGGTCTTCTTTTGTAAATCTTTTGGCTTGTCATGAAACGGAATGGTCACGATACCAGGTTTAGTCGCATGGCGATATTGGTGATGAGATCCATTGATTCGGATTAATTTCCAACCGTCTTTTTTTATAAGTTTCTCCATTTCTTTTGGCGTCATAATCCATCCTCCCTTATTTTAGCAAATAATACGTATTAATTCAATACGTATTATTTAACAGCGTCGTCATGATGCTTTGCAAAAGTGCCGGAGAGGTACGAAAGGAAGACAGTGGGCGCATCCGCAGCGGCTGAACCTGCAGGATGCGCCCATTTATTGGTTTCTATTGGTTTCGTCTGCGATGATGACGATCAGTCCAGATAGCCAATCTCAATCTCGTCTACTTTGTTGTGTTCCACCTCGAACACGATGCCGAGATCCGAGTTATCATCACAGAGATAGATGTACTTGTCGCCGTGGATTTTGTTCGGCTCTCCGTAAGCGGCCTTTACTTCTTCCAGCGTGGAGCCAACCTCGATGCCGGCCGCCGTCTTGATGCCATTGTGACGGGAAATCTCGATGTGGCGTGCCAGGCCGTCTACGAATGTCACTTCGAAGGAATCGCCGTATTCGTATTTCGTGAC
Organism: Mitsuokella sp. AF33-22; assembly: GCF_003475755.1. Lineage (NCBI taxonomy): Bacteria > Bacillati > Bacillota > Negativicutes > Selenomonadales > Selenomonadaceae > Mitsuokella > Mitsuokella sp. AF33-22. The sequence goes on from NZ_QRQA01000006.1 coordinate 55,572, forward strand.
CGCACCGCTAAAGAGTTCGTGATGATGCTTCGTCTCAATCTCAGAAGGTGCGCCATATACCTGCTGGACATAGTCGGCCGAAGCTCCGTATTCGATGCCGCCCGCGACGAGTGCAGCGGGTGCGACCGATGCCGCACAAATCGTCGTCCCCATCGTCAAAACGGCACCAGCGGCCAGGGATGCAAATACTTGTTTCAAATTGCTCATCTCCTTTGACATATTCTTTTTGTTGATGAATCTTTTTTCATTATAAACGGTCTATCTGAAATCTTCATGCATAGCCTTCCCCGCGCACGGGGAAGGGGGACCGCGTAAGCGGTGGAAGAGGTCCTTGAGCTGACGGGCATCAACACTACTCGACTGCGAATATTTACAAGCGTCGTAGCCCCGCGCACGGGCGCGAAGCAAAGCTTCCCCCTTCGGGGGAAGTGGCCCGCAGGGTCGATCGGGGAACTGCTGGCAGTTGCATTTCTGCTTGATGAAAGGAGGAAATCAAGACCGCTGCGGGATGCATTCCGGCTTCAGCGCGCAGCTAAATGTGAAAGGCGGAGACGAGGGGCAGCGCTGCGCGAAGTCGGCTGGCTAAAGAGATTTTTTCCTTCTTAACGAAGCCCGACGAATGTGCGAAACGCGCGCTGCTTGAACGACGCCCATTCGCCAGGAAGCTGGCAAGGAAAAAATCCCTTCTTAACGCCAGGCGCCAACGCTCCGCTTATGCTCCCTCGTCCCCTCCATGCGATTACGGGCAATCGCTGCACGCCTCCAGGCGGAATACATCCCTCCGCTCGGGCTCTTGCCCTTCGGCAGAACAACGAGCACAGCAAGTCGCGCAGCCTTCTCCGCGCACGGGCGCGAAGCGCGGGATGCCGGGGGCATCCCCGGAGAAGGGGGACCGCGTAAGCGGTGGAAGAGGTCCATGGACGGACGGGCAAGAACAAAACTCAACTGCAAGTTCTTGCAAGCGTCGCAGCCCGCGCACGGGGGCGTGAAGCGCGGGATGCCGGTGGCATCCCCGGGCGTGGCCCGCAGGGCCGAAAGGGGGCCATGGACGAGATCTTGCACATATTTCGATTTATATGGAAATAGCAAGCTTCTGCGAGCCGTTACCCCTTCAGTCAGCTGCGCTGACAGCTTCCCCAAAGGGGACGCCAAGCCTTCTCCGCGCACGGAGAAGGTGGCCCGAAGGGCCGGAAGAGGTCCATGGGCGAGATTTCGCGTATAAATAGAAATATCTTGAAGTTCCTGCACGAAGATGGCAAAATGTTTAATTGGGAGGGATTATCATGAAAAAGGTGCGGATCACGGTGATGCGCAGGGCTTATTATGAGGATCTCATGGCGAGATACGAGAATCCGATTGAGGATGCCTGCACGGTGGAGGTGGGGCAGGTGTTCATCGCGGAGGGCTGGCGGCGGCCGGAGGGGCTTTGCGAGAGTGCCTGGGAGACGATGTCGCCGTTTGTCATGGGACTGGCACACGGAGCAGTGGACTTCTATGAGGGATGGATGAAGGATCCGCGCTCAGCGATGATTTCGTGCAATGACGGGTTTCGTCCGGTGAGTTTCCTGCTGGAAGCATTGGATGAAGAAGCAGAGAAATGAGGGATATAATGGAAAATCTTGAATGGCCGGACGGCAAACGCCGCTGTTTCTGGGCCAATCCGAAGAATGAGCGCTATGTGCGCTATCATGACGAAGAATGGGGGCGGCCCGTGCACGATGACAGCAAGCTGTTTGAGATGCTGCTGCTCGAATGCTTTCAGGCGGGGCTCTCGTGGGAATGCATCCTCAACAAGCGTGAGGGGTTCCGGCGGGCGTTTGCAGGCTTCAATCTTGAGAAGGTTTGTGCGTTCACGGCAGAGGACGTCGAGCGGCTCATGCAGGATGCCGCGATCATCCGGCATCGCCGCAAGATTGAGGCGGCGATAGGGAATGCGCGCGTGTTCCGCGCAATCCAGCAGGAGTTTGGCAGCTTTGACCGCTATCTCTGGCGGTGGACGGGGAATCAAAGCCTCCGGGAGTACGGCCGGACCACGTCGCCCGTTTCAGACGCGCTCTCCAAGGACCTCAAGAAGCGCGGCATGAAATTCGTCGGTTCCACGACGCTTTATTCGTATCTGCAGGCCGTCGGCATCATCGAATCGCACGAGCCCGGCTGCTTCCTGGTCGAAGACAAGAAAGAGATGCAATGAATTGTGCCTGCTTGCAAGCATGGTTCGCTTATGATACAATCAACATATAGAAAGGCCGGCGGGTCGAAGCGCCGATGCCCTTTCAATTTTGAATTGAGGACACGGTTCTTCAACAACAGGCTAACCAAATATCTACTTCAGGATTGTTGCTACAAGCGTAGCGAAAGCTATCATCAGGGATAGTATTTCGTACAAGCTCAAAGGCAACGCCCCCTTTCGCAGAGAAAGGGCAGCCAGCTCCGCCGGTATATTCCGTATATCATGGAGCTGGCTTTTTCTATGGATTCTTTCTGCCGGCTATAACTGGTGGCCGGGCATTCCTGGTGGTATAATAAATGTAACAAATCGATGAAGAGGTGGTCGCATGGAATACTGGGATATTTATGACAGCGAGAAGCGGGTTACGGGGCGCAGGATGCAGCGCAATGACTGGCATATGAAGCCGGGGGACTACCATCTGACGGTGCTGGCCCTGATCCGGGACGCTGAGGGGCGCATTCTCATCACGCAGCGCAAGGCCGACAAGGAATGGGCCCCACTCAAATGGGAGATTCCCGGGGGCGGCGTCCGCGCCGGCGAGACGTCGGAGCAGGCCGTGCTCCGGGAGGTCGCGGAGGAAACGGGCCTGCATTTCACGATGCAGCAGGGCCGCTGCATCCATACGTACCGTAGCGACAGCCCGGCCGAGCAGAACAATTACTTCGTGGATATCTATGAATTCCGCGGCGATTTCACGCAGGAGGATGTCCGGATTCAGGAGGATGAGGTCGAGAGCTTCCGCCTGGCAAGTCCCGCGGAGATCCGCCGGCTCGGCGCACACGACGATTTCCTTCATTATCACAGAATCGAGGCGTTACTGACCATGGACATCAAGAAAATCACCATCGCAGGTGCCGGTACCATGGGGTATTCCATGGCGGATATCTTTGCGCAAAACGGGTACGACGTGATCTTGTGGAATCATCGCCAGCCCACGCTCGACCGGGCGCGCACGAAGATTTCCGCGGCAGCCGCGGACAAGATCACCTATACGACGAGCCGGGAAGCTTTCAAGGGCCGCGATCTTATCGTCGAGTCCATCGTCGAGGACCTGCCGTCCAAGCTGGCCTTTTACCGCGAGATGAGCCCGCTCGCCGATGATGATACGATCCTCGCCACGAATACGTCGGGGCTTTCCATCAATAAGCTCGCCGCAGCCGTCACGGGCCCAGAGCGCTTCCTCGGCATGCACTGGTTCAATCCGCCGACGCTGATCCCCTTAATCGAGATCATCAAGAACGATAAGACGCGTCCGGATGTCGCGCAGACGATTTACAACCTGGCCCTCACCATCCACAAGAAGCCGGCGCTCGTCGAGAAGGATGTGTCGGGCTTTGCGGCCAACCGGATCCAGCTGGCCGTGCTGCGCGAAGTGCTGGCCATGGTCCGCGACGGCGTGGTCAGCGTGGAGGCGGCCGACGCCGTGATGAAGTACGGCCTCGGCTTCCGCTGGGCCTGCCTCGGCCCCTTGGAAACGATCGATTTCGGCGGGCTCGACGTGTTCTATCACATCAGCGAGTATCTCGTGCCGGACCTTGAGGACTCGCACGAGATACCGCAGCTGCTGCGCGAGAAGTTCGAGGCCGGCGACTACGGTGTCAAGACGGGCAAGGGCTTCTACGATTACAGCGGCGACAAAGCCAAGGAGGCGACGGCCGCCCGCGACAAGAAGCTCCAGGCCATCTACGACGCCCTTTACGGAGAGACGAAATGACTGGCCCCGCACCGGTTCCCTGCAAGGACTGCCGGGGGGACTGCCTCAAGACGGTGGATTTCCTCGCGGGCATGCCGCCCGACAAGATGCGGGAACTCTTGCGCCGCTCGGTGCGCCTGAAGCTGCCGAAGGGGGCCTATATCTTCCACGCCGGGGATCCCTGCGATGCCATCTACATCGTCCACAAGGGCCGCGTGAAGCTCTGCGTCTACGATGCGGACGGGCAGGAGCGCATTGCCGGCGTCTTCGTGGAGCGCGATGTCATGTGGGAGGGCGTGCTCGTGCCGGACAGCCGCTATTCGACCTCTGCCATCTGCATGACGGCCGTGGAGTGCTGCCGGCTCGCGCGCCAGGATTTCGAGAAAGCCATTGAGGAGCCGAAGGTCGCGCTGCGCATCATCGGGCTTCTGAGCAAGAAGCTCCACGATGCCAACCGGCGGAATCTCCTGAAGAGCATCGCCGATCCCAAGGAACGCGTGGCGGGCCTCCTGCTTTACCGTTACCGCCGGCAGACGGGCGACACGATCACCATGCGCCTCGAGGAAATGGCCGGCAGCCTGGCCCTGCGGCCTGAGACGATCAGCCGGAAAATCAGGGAGCTCGAGCGCGAGGGCTACGTGAAGAAGACAGGACAGAGCAGCATCCAGGTGCTCGCTCCCGACCGCCTCATGGAGCTCGTGAATTACTGAGCCTGTCTGCTGCCTGCCGCTCTGCCTCCCTCCCGCCTCTATGGGCGGGAATACGTTCCCCCGAATCATCTTTGATTTGAATCAAGGAAGTTTTCAGCAAAAACAGATACAATGACCCTGTCAAGAACGGTGCGAACGTACGATTCAACGTACGGTTCCATGAGGTTGCGACCCTGCCTGCACGTCTTGCCAGGGTCTTTTTGTTTCTTTTGTTCAGGAGGTCATGCATGATGCAGGGACGCATTCATTCCATTGAAACCTTTGGCTCCGTGGACGGGCCGGGAACGCGTTTCATTATCTTTCTGCAGGGCTGCGCGATGCGCTGCCTCTACTGCCACAACGTCGATACCTGGAACGGCCAGGGCGGCACGTGGCGCTCGGCGGACGAACTTCTCGACCAGGCGGAGCGTTACCGGCCGTACTGGGGCGAGGAGGGCGGCCTTACCGTGAGCGGCGGTGAGCCCCTGCTGCAGATTGATTTTTTAATCGAGCTATTCGAGAAGGCCAAGGCCCGCGGCATCCATACCTGCATCGATACAGCCGGCCAGCCGTTCACGCGGCAGGAGCCGTTCTTCGGCAAGTTCCGCGCGCTCATGCAGGTGACGGATCTCCTGCTCGTCGACGTGAAGCATATCGACCCCGCGGCACACGAGAGGCTCACGGGAAAGCCCAATGCGAACATCCTCGACATGTTCCGTTACCTGTCGGAAATAAAGAAGCCCATCTGGGTCCGTCAGGTGCTCGTGCCGGGCTATACGGATGATCCTCAGATGCTTCGGCGCACGCGGGCGTTCCTCGATATCCTGACGAATGTCGAGCGCGTCGAGGTGCTGCCGTATCACAGCATGGGCCTCTACAAGTGGGAGGAGCTCGGCATCAAAAATCAGCCCAGGGACGTGAAGCCGCCGACGGAAGAAGCCGTGCAGCAGGCCCGCAGCATCCTCGGCGCCGTCTGAACACCGGGGCGGAACCTGGAAACCTTGATTCCAGTCAAGGTTTTCAGGAAAGAAAGCTAGTATGATAAACCCATCGATTGTGAAACCTGATGCGAAGGAGGAACCAGCATGAACGGTATGGAACGCGACGTTGCATGGAGAGGATTCAAGGGCGTCAAATGGACGGATGATGTGAATGTACGGGACTTCATCCAGAAGAACTACACGCCTTACGATGGAGATGAGAGCTTCCTGACGGGCCCGACAGAGGCCACGAACAAACTCTGGGCCAGGGTGCAGGAGCTGCAGAAGGAGGAACGTGCCAAGGGCGGCGTGCTCGACTGTGAGACGGAGGTCGTCTCGAGCCTCACGGCCTACGGCTCCGGCTATATCGATGAATCCCTGAAGGATCTCGAGCAGATCGTCGGTCTCCAGACGGATAAGCCGCTGAAGCGTGCGTTCATGCCGTTCGGCGGCATCAAGATGGCGGAGGAAGCCGCCGAGACGTACGGCTACAAGGTCAACCCCAAGTTCCACAAGATTTTCACGGAATACCACAAGACGCACAACCAGGCCGTCTTCGATGCCTACACGCCGGAGATGCGCGCGGCGCGCCACAGCCACATCGTCACGGGCCTGCCGGATACGTACGGCCGCGGCCGCATTGTCGGCGACTACCGCCGCGTGGCCCTTTACGGCCTCGATTTCCTCATCGCGAAGAAGAGTGAGGACCTCGCAAACTGCGGCTGCGGCGTCATGACCGACGACATCATCCGCCAGCGCGAGGAGCTCGCCGAGCAGATTCGCGCGCTGAAGCAGATGAAGGAGATGGCAAAAGCCTACGGCTACGACATCTCGGCACCGGCCAAGAATGCCAAAGAGGCCGTCCAGTGGCTCTACTTCGGCTACCTGGCTGCCATCAAGACGCAGAACGGCGCGGCTATGAGCGTCGGCCGCATCTCCACGTTCCTCGACATCTACATCAGCCGCGACCTTAACGAGGGCACGCTGACGGAGGAGCAGGCACAGGAGCTCATCGACCACCTGACGCTGAAGTTCCGCATGGTGAAATTCGCGCGCATCCCGTCGTACAACCAGCTCTTCTCGGGCGACCCGGTCTGGGCGACGCTCGAGATGGCCGGCATCGGCATGGACGGCCGCCACATGGTCACGCGCAACGATTTCCGCTTCCTCCACACGCTCGAGAACATGGGGCCTTCGCCGGAGCCGAACCTGACGGTGCTGTATTCCTCGGCACTGCCGGCTGCCTTCAAGAAGTACGCCGCCCGCATCTCCATCACGACGTCTTCCATCCAGTACGAGAACGACGATGTCATGAAGCCGGTCTGGGGCGACGACTACAGCATCTGCTGCTGCGTTTCCGCGACGCAGACGGGCAAGGAGATGCAGTTCTTCGGCGCGCGTGCCAACCTCGCCAAATGCCTGCTCTACGCCATCAACGGCGGCAAGGACGAGAAGTTCCTGACGAAGGACGGCAAACACATGCAGGTGGGGCCGGAGTACACGCCCGTCACGTCCGACGTGCTCGACTACGACGAGGTCCTGCACAAATTCGATCAGATGATGGACTGGCTGGCCGGGCTCTACGTGAACATCCTGAACCTCATCCAGTACATGCACGATAAATACTATTACGAAGCCGCCGAGATGGCCCTCATCGACACCGATGTGCGCCGCACGTTCGCGACGGGCATCGCCGGCTTCTCGCATGTCGTCGATTCCCTCTGCGCCATCAAGTACGCCAAGGTCTCGACAATCCGCGACGAATCGGGCCTCGTCATCGACTACAAGGTGGAGGGCGACTTCCCGAAATACGGCAACGACGATCCGCGTGCCGACAAGATTGCCGTCTGGCTGCTCAAGACCTTCATGACGAAGCTGCGCAAGCATCACACGTACCGGAATTCCGAGGCCACGACGTCCATCCTGACCATCACGTCGAACGTCGTCTACGGCAGTGCCACGGGTGCGCTGCCCGACGGCCGCAAAGCCTACACGCCGTTTGCCCCGGGCGCGAACCCGTCCTACGGCGCCGAGCAGAACGGCCTCTTGGCTTCGCTGAACTCCGTCGCGAAACTGCCGTATGAGTACGCGCTCGACGGCATCTCGAACACGCAGACCATCGCCCCCGAAACGCTCGGCCACACCGAGGAGGACCGCGTCGCGACGCTCGTGCGCGTCATGGACGGCTACTTCAGCCAGGGTGCGCATCACCTCAACGTCAATGTTTTCGGCGTCGATAAGCTCATCGACTGCATGGAGCATCCGGAGAAACCGGAGTACGCGAATTTCACGATCCGCGTGTCCGGCTATGCCGTGAAGTTCATCGACCTGACGCGCCAGCAGCAGCTCGATGTCATCGCGCGCCGCGCCCATCAGAAGATGTAAGACAGCAGTATAAAGAAAAAGCCGGCCCTCGCAGCAAATCGCGCCGCGAGGGCCGGCTTTTTCCATATGATATACGTGTCTTCTATGCCTATATTGTAGTATAATAAAAAAAATCAGATTCGAAAGACTACAGGAGCGATGATGGATGTTTACCGTACGAGATGCGTTACAGATGGATTCGTTAAAGGAAGCGACATTGCTGGCAGGCCGTTCTGGCCTCGATCAGGAAGTCGGTTGTGTCGATATATCTGAAACGCCGGATTCTAATGAATGGCTTCGTCCCAAAGAATTCCTTATTACGACTGGATATTCCATTTGCGGCGATTTATCCAAGCAACTGGCACTGGTGCAATCGTTAGCCGATGTGGGAGGTGCCGCACTGGCCATAAAATTTGGGCGGTTCATTGGCGATATTCCCAGTGCGATGGTCGAACTGGCCAATCGCGTAAATCTGCCATTACTCTCACTTCCCAATAATATCCCCTTCATCGATATTACGTATCCAATCATGCAGCGTATTGTCAATGAACAGGCACAGGATCTGGAATATTCTGAAGCAGTGTATGAGACCTTGACAAAAATTGCCTTGGAGACCAACAGTACGGAAGAGATTTCTCAAGCAATCGAGAAATTGATCCATAAGAAAGCGCGGATTTATCCTTATGTCCTGACGCAACAAGCGATTCATCAGCTGGTGGGGTGGCAGTTGTTTCCCATTCAGGTAAAAAATGTTACCTACGGATATCTGGCCATCCAATCGCAGGGTGCCTTATCGAAACGGGAAATCGTGACCGTACGCCATGCCAGCGTGATTGTTGCCTTACAACTCATGAGTTACCGGCTGGCCGCAGAGTCTGGCTGGAATGAACGCAGAGATCTGTTGGATGATTTAATCAGTGGAAGATTTATCAATTATGATCTGGTACAGCTGCGGGCACAGGAATTCGGTTTCTCCCTGAAAGGAGAAAAGGAATTGGCAATCTTCAATGTGGATAACTTTGCTTCGTATCTTTTGCAGAAGCATGTATCAGAGCGGCAGGCTGTGGCCTTGCGACGCGATTTGTTTCGTTGTATTCAACGATTGATCCTGCAAACGCAGGCCGGGAATCGCAATTTTTTGACCGCACAACAGAACGATAAAATCATTTTATTGTGTTCTGCTCATGTGATTTCCTGGAAGAAAATCATACCAGAAATCCGGGAACAAATTTTTCATCTGGAACCATCCTTGACTGTTACAATTGGCATAAGCGAAGCCATTCATAAAATAGAAGAAATCCCGCAGGCATACAAAACAGCAAACCACTTAATCTATCTGAGCAGGAAACTGTATGGCCCGGGTCATACGTTATCGGAAAAAGATGCCGAATTATATCTCATCCTGGAACAAATTGACCATAAAGCAATATTCGAGGATACATTTCGCGATATCATCCAGTCCAAACATGCCAAGGCGTATTTCTTGACCCTACAGACTTATTTAGAATGCCAGGGAAATCATTCGCAAACAGCAGCAATATTATTTATTCACCGGAATACGTTACGGTATCGGCTGCAGCAAATTCAAAAATTGCTGGGAAGAAATCTGGATGACCCGGAGACGCGCGTATTTTTATGGCTGCTCCTGAAGGGGAGGAAGTTGCATTATTCCTGATTTTTGTTCAGTCTGCACAAAAACCATATATTTTTTCATTTAAGTTATCCCTACAATAACTGGAATTTATACGGTAAAATATACACAGTGAATGTTCACAGTGTACATTTTACCGTATTTTTTACTATTTTTATGCCAGGGAGGGAAATGAGATGCTGGGAATCATACGAGTTCTGACGCATAAAGACCAAGAATTTGTCGATATGCACGGAAAAACCATCACTTCGATTTATCATATTCCGACCATCAGTCGTTGTATACCGGACCAGTATCAGGGGGTCCATGATGAAGCGACAAAAGCCAAGGCAATCCCGAAGATTGTTGCTTTAGCAAGAGAATTGGAACAGGACGGCGCCAAAGCCTTGCTGATCAGCTGTGCGGCAGATCCGGGGCTGGCGGAGGCAAGAGCCGCCGTAAAGATTCCTGTTTTGGGGGCAGGGACTTGTGTGGCAGCGATTGCTCAATCGCTGGGAACGCATGTTGGTGTATTGAATCTGACGGGGACAACGCCGCCATCGCTGCGGAAGGTGCTGGGCGATGCTTTTTTTAAAGAAATTGCCCCTCAGGGGATTGAAAATACCACACAGTTACAGACGCCAGAGGGAAAAGCCGCCGCCATTGCTGCCCTGCGGGAGTTGGAGACCTGCTGCGATGTCGTTGCCTTAGCCTGTACGGGATTTAATACGATGGGCCTGGCCAAAGAAATGCGGTCCTTATTGTCCATCCCCATTGTGGATCCTATCGAGGCAAGCGGTGCCATTGCTAAGCAATTGTTTTTAGGAGATGATGAAGATGCCTGCTTTAAGAAATGAAGAGCATCCCAGTGCTTTTGAGCCCAGCATGATGCTCATGAATGTATGCTTGTCCTTTTTGGGTGCTATTATCGGTTTGCAGATCATTACGACTTTGGGCGTTACGCCGAATACTTCAATCATCGGTGTCCTGATTGCTTTGATCATATCCCGAATCCCGTTTTCCGCGTTCCTAAAGTTCCGGAATATACATCGCCAGAATCTGGCACAGACCGCGATTTCCAGTGCGACCTTCGGTGCAGCCAATTCCCTGATGTTGCCGGTGGCGATTCCCTTTATTTTAGGCCGTGTGGATTTGGTCTGGCCTATGCTGATTGGTGCCACGCTTGGCATGTCCATCGATATGTGCATGTTGTACTGGTTGTTCGATTCAAAAGCATTCCCAGGCAAAGCAGCCTGGCCAGCCGGCATAGCAGCTGCAGAAGCCATCAAGGCTGGCGATAAGGGCGGCAAGCAGGCCATGCTGCTGGTCTGGGGTATCCTGGGCGGAATCGTTGGTTCCTTTTTCAAGATTCCCATGTCGGCACTGGGCATCACAATGATCGCCAATATGTGGGCGATGCTGATGTTTGCAATTGGACTTTTGCTGCGCGGTTATTCCATCGCATGGTTTGGTATTGATCTGAATGCCATGTATGTTCCTCATGGTTTCATGATTGGGGCCGGACTGGTGGCAGGGGTCCAGATTCTGATGATCTTTTTGCGCAAGCACAAAACTTCTGATCAGGACATGCAGCCTGCCGATGAAACGCCATATACGCGCGATGACAACAGTGTCAAGGTAAGCATTATTCGCGGATTTGTGCTCTATATCCTGGCCGGCTGTATCCTGGCACTTCTTTCTGGCCTTTATACCGAGATGAGCATGGGAATGCTGGTCTTTTGGATCATGTTTGCTGCGTTTGCCTGCATCATGGCAGAATTCATCATCGGTTTGTCGGCTATGCATTCCGGGTGGTTTCCGGCTTTTGCCACGACGCTGATTTTCCTCATCATCGGTACACTGCTGGGCTTCCCGCCCGTGGCACTGGCGCTGCTGGTCGGCTTCGTTGCCAGCGGCGGTCCGGCTTTTGCCGATGGTGGCTTTGATTTTCGCAGTGGCTGGATTCTGCGTGGCATGGGCAAGAATCCTGAATTTGAAGTAATGGGCCGCTATCATCAGTTCATCTCGGCATTGGTTGGTTTTGGTGTGGGTGCCATAACAGTAGCACTAAGTCATGATATGTATTTTTCGCAGAACCTGTTCCCACCTGTTGCCAAAGTATTTGTCACCACCATCATGGCAGGCGTAGATCCATCCATTATCCGGAATCTGCTCCTGTGGGCCGTACCGGGTGCCATCTTGCAGGCAGCGGGCGGCTCAAGCCGTCAAATGGGTATCATGATGTCGACGGGTCTGCTGATCGTAAGTCCCGCTGCCGGCCTCACGGTTATAGCCGGTCTGATTGTCCGTCTGCTTGTCATTAAAATAAAAGGCGAAGATGCTATGATCCCCGTTACCGTTATGGCAGCGGGATGCATCGCCGGTGACGCATTGTACGGTTTCTTTAATTCTTTATTGAAAGTAGGATTAAAAAAATAAACACGTCAACTATATTCATTTCATAAACATTCCACACAGCACATAATACGGAGGATAGAATCATGGCTTTAAAACAAGTTCTCGATACGTATCATATTTTGGATGACATCCATGTGAATGGACAGGTTGTTGTCGATTATGCAAAGAAAGCGGGCATTGCAGAGGCAGGCTATGAACACGTGGTGACGGATGGTCATTGGACGGATTTTGTTCGTTTCGTGATTCCCGGTACAGAAGGCAAGACGAAAGGCGGCAAGGCTCCGACGCTGGGACTGATTGGTCAGCTCGGCGGTATTGGTGCCCGCCCGGAGCGCATCGGTTTTGTTTCGGATGGTGATGGCGCTTTGGCCGTTGTGTCTGCAGCAATCAAACTGGCAGAAATGTCACAGCGCGGCGATACCCTGCCGGGGGATGTCATCATCACGACCCATATCTGTCCGGTGGCTCCTACGATGCCCCATGATCCAGTCCCGTTCATGGGCTCGCCGGTCAAAATGTCCACGAATGTGAAGCACACCGTAGATTCCGCCATGGATGCCATCCTTTCCGTCGATACGACCAAAGGCAACCGCATTGTGAATCATAAAGGCTTTGCCATTTCTCCGACCGTGAAAGAAGGATATATCCTGCGCGTCAGCGAAGATCTTCTGCGAATCATGCAGCAGACCACAGGAGATTTTCCCGTAACAATTCCCATTACGACACAGGATATTACGCCGTACGGAAATGGGTTATATCACATGAACAGCATCCTGCAGCCGAGCTGCGGCACAAAGGCGCCCACAGTCGGTGTGGCGATTACGACGAAATCGGCGGTCCCGGGATGTGGTACGGGCGCAACGCATGAGGTCGATGTGGCTGAAACTGTACAGTATTTGATAGAAGTCGCAAAAGAATATACATCTGGGACATGCGGTTTTTATGACGCAGAAGAATTTGAGCGCATTCAGGCCCTGTATGGATCCATGACGCAGTTGCAATCCATGGGTCATCAGGAATGAATCCCCGGGTATGCATCGGCAGCAAGGATGCATGCGTCATGATGCCATGAGAAAGGAAGAGATTCGCATGTTGCATGAAATTGGAGCGATTACGGTCGGCCAGTCACCCCGGGTGGATGTGATGCCGGACTTGGAGCCCCTTTTATCGGGAATTCGTGTAATCCAAAAGGGCGCCTTGGATGGCATGACGCGGGAAGAAATGAAAAAGATTGAACCGGAGCCTGGAGATTATGTCCTGGTTTCACGGCTGCAGGATGGTTCATCCGTACGAATGTCGGAGAAATTTATCCTGCCCATCATCCAGAAATACATTGATGCATTCAATCGGCAGGGCGTGGAAGGAATCTTGATGCTCTGCACGGGAGAGTTTCCGCACTTTACCAGTCATATCCCTTTGCTTTATCCGCAGAAATTATTGAAAGCGGTAACCATGGCTGTTCTGGAAGAACATCAGACTCTGGGTATACTCACGCCAGATTCATCTCAGGTCCAGCAGGCCAGGAAACGATGGCTGGGATATGGTGCTTCCCAGGTATGCGTTGAAGCAGCGTCTCCTTATTTATCGGAACAGGGTGTCATTCAAGCCGGATTGCGTTTGAAGGAGCAGGGAGCCAGTCTCATCGTCATGGATTGTATCGGATATACACAGAATATGAAAGACATCGTTCATCGGGAGACGGGCTTATCTGTCATCTTGGGCAGGACTGTTGCTGCACGTATCGCAGCAGAATTATTCGGATAAATTTACCAAAAGCAAAAGAAGGGAATCAGATGAAAGACGAGGCTATAACAGAGTTATTCGCGTTCATTAAAAGCGGTACATCACCGTATCATGTGGTGGACTGTTGCAGCAGGAAACTGAAACAGGCGGGATTTTTGGAACTGGATCTTAAAGATGCCTGGCAGCTTCATCAAGGTGGTGCCTATTTCGTCAAGGTGTATGGTTCTACCTTGATCGCGTTCCGTTTGGGTGAAGAAGATGGTCCGTTGCATCTGGCTACGGCTCATACGGATTTTCCCTGCTTGCGCGTAAAGCCTTTGGCGGAAGTGCCTGTGCGCGGTTACGGGAAAGTCAATGTCGAGATTTACGGCGGTATGATCCGGGAAAGCTGGCTGGACCGCCCCTTGTCCCTGGCAGGCAAGGTCGTCTTGAAAACAGAGGATCCCTATGCACCGAATACCCGCTTGGTCGATCTGCAGCGTCCTGTTATGACAATCCCGCGCCTGGCCATCCATATGAACCGGGCGGTCAATAAAGGGGTGGAACTCAATCCCCAGAAAGATATGTTGCCGCTCATGACGATGCTTGGGGACAATCTCGACGAAAAATATGTCTTGTCTTGTTTGGCGGAAGCGGCTGGCTGCCAAAAAGAAGAGATCCTTTCTTATGATCTTACCGTTTATCCTTGGGAGGAACCTTGTTTACTGGGAGCCAGGAACGAGTTTCTATCTTCGCCTCGTTTGGATAATCTGACTTCAGTGAAGGCCTGCCTGACCGGTATGCTGAATGGCACTGGTAAAAATGGCCTGTCTGTCATCGCGCTTTTCGATAATGAGGAAGTTGGCAGCCGCACGAAGCAGGGGGCAGCTTCTCAGATTCTCCCCATGATCCTGAAGCGGATTTACAGCAAGATGGATCCATCGGGAGAACTGTATGAGCGGAAACTCGCTGGTGGATTCTTCTTGTCTTTGGATGTGGCACATGCCTTCCATCCCAATTATCCGGAGAAAAATGATGTAACGAATTTCCCGGTACTCAATGGAGGCGTGACCTTAAAAATGGCCTGCAGCCAATCATATGCGGGCGATGCGGAAGCCATTGGCATCGTTAGCGCACTCTGTGCAGAGCATCAGATTCCATATCAGTATTATGTCAATCGCTCGGATATTCCCGGTGGGTCAACGCTGGGCTCTATTTTATCCGCTCAATTGCCAATTCGTACCATGGATATCGGTGTTCCAATCTTAGCCATGCATTCCGCACGCGAGACCATGGGCGCAGCGGATCAGACGGCGATAGAACAGCTGATGAATGTATATTTTTGAGCTTCGTTCAAAAGGCTATGACCATAATGTGTGAAGGATAGATACAACAGAAAGAAAAAGGAAGCAGCCATTGTCTTTGATAGACAGGCTGCTTCCTTTTTCTTGCGCTCGGCAAACGAATGATCGCTCTTCTACTCGATGGTTGGGCATCAGGAATAGATGTCTCGGCGGTGCCCAATCTCAAGCATCAGGATCACGACGTTTTCATCCTGGATGTCTGCAATCAGGCGATAATCACCGACACGATACCGCCATTCGCCGCTGCGGTTTGAGGTAAGCCCCTTGCCGTGCTGACGGGGATTCTCGCAGCCTTCCAGATTCTTGCGGATCCAGCCGAGGATCAGGGCAGCGGTGTGACGGTCCATTTTCTTCAGTGATTTCTTGGCGGCTGCAGTGAAAAGCACGTGATAGGTCATGCGAGGCCCAGCTCCTTTTCCACTTCATCGAGCGTATAGGTCTTCGGATCCTTTCGGTATTCCTGCATGGCCTTTTCATAGCATTTCATGTCGAAGTCATCTTCAATCCGCTCCAGGACAGAGCGGCGCACGAGCTCCGACATGGAGATGCCATGCATCTCAGCGTATTTGCGGAAGAGCATGGCGTCATTATCATTCAATCGAACGGATACGGTCATAAAAATCCCTCCCTTTGTAATACATTGTAATACAAGAGGAGGGTGAAGTCAAATACGGGGGCCGCTCATTGTTTTGAAAAGGAACGGGCGAGGAGCAGGGCTGTCTCGGCGAGCAGCAGCAATATGACGGTGATGCCGAAGATGGTGAAGAACTGACCGAGCAGCACAAAGGAGTCGTCAAAGCCCGCATGCCAGATGCGGAAGCCGACGTTGACCATGGAGGCCATGGCAAAGGAGAAGGCCCAGAGCGACATCGAGAGGCCGACGCGCAGGACCCAGGTCATGAGGCGTGCTATGAACAGCAGGTTGAGCAGGCCGTAGCCGACGAGGCCGAGCACGACGGCGTCGATCTGCCCGCCGTTGCAGGACAGGTAGGCCGAGCTGCCGACAAAGGACGGCGCGAGCTGGATGCCGAGCAGCGGGCGTTTCTGCGGGTGCAGGGGTTCATCGGCGCGCAGGTGGTGGAGAAAGGAGGATTCCAGGCTCATCCACGACAGGAAGCCGGCACCGAAGAACAGATAGCCCCAGTGTGCGTACCCGAAGGCGCCGAGTGCGATGGCGGAGGCGAAGTTGGCGCCGATTGTCGGCATGTACATGGCCGGCGTCTCCATTTCGACGGGAGTTCTGCCGTGCCACTGGCCGCCGATGTGGTAGGAGCTGAAGAGAAGCTGCCCGGCTACGCCCAGGAGCAGCAGGATGCAGGCGGGAAAAGGGGCATATGGGCGCAGGGCCACGGCTGCGAGGCTCGTGGTGATCGGCACGAGCGTCAGGAAGGGATTCCCCAGCTGCAGGATACATTCGCGGGCGGCGCCGTTCGTGCTCATTATGACTTGCCTGATATAGCGCAGCAGCAGGAAAAGCCAGAGCAGGCCGGTTGCGCCAAGGATGCCTTCGCCGATGGCGGCGGGGAAGGCGAGCAGGAGGGCCGCGTTGCGCCAGGCGATGCCCAGTGCGAAGAGGCCGAGGGTCATGCTGAGCGTCGACACGGACGCCTGCGGCTGTAGTTCAGTGTCCATGATGAATACTTCTTTCTGTAGGATTTGGAGTTGGATTTGGATTTCCTGCGGCAGGAACAGCGGGCATTTCATGTCTCCGGGGGCTGTTTCTCATTCAGAGGGTGCGGTTGCGGGCGGCTTGTCTGCGCGGTGGTGCAGGCTTTCGGACAGCGTGAAGATCAGGAGGGCCGCCCAGATGAAGCCGAAGGCGAAGAGCTGCTGGAGGCCGAACGGCTCGTGGAAGAAGAAAATGCCGAGCAGCAGGGCAACCGTCGGGCTCAGATACTGGAAGAAGCCCAGCACGTTTAGCGGCAGGGTGTTGGCCGCATAGGAAAAGAGCAGCAGCGGGACGGCCGTGATGACGCCCGTGCCGGCCAGCAGCAGCGTCAGGAGCGGGAACGCCGGGCCGAAGTGGCTCTGCGGCGTCTGCATGAGGAAGATGGTGTAGGGGATGGCCGCCGGCAGCATCAGCAGGGTCTCAAGCGTGATGCTCGAGAACGGCGCGAGGTGCAGCTTTTTCTTGACGGCGCCGTACACGGCAAACGTCAGGGCCAGCGCCACGGCAATCCACGGCAGCTTGCCGAGCTCGTACGTCATGAGCAGGATGCCGATGGCCGCAAGAGCGAAGCTGACTTTCTTGGACGCCGTCAGCCGCTCGCGGAAGAACACGACGCCAAAGAGGACGCTCATGAGCGGATTGATGTAGTAGCCGATGCTCGTATCGATGACGTGGTTGTTGTTGACGGCCCAGATGTAGGTGAGCCAGTTCAGCGTGATGAGGACGGTTGCGGCGATGAGCAGCAGGCCGCGCTTTTTGTCCTGCCAAAGTTCGCGGCAGTCGCGCTTAAAGGCCTGCCAGCGCCTCGTGATGACGAGCACGAGCAGCATGAAGAGAAAGGACCAGCAGGCGCGCTGTGCGAGGATCTCATCGGCCGTGGCTGCGGCCAGGAGGTTCCAGTAGAGCGGCAGCAGGCCCCAGATGACGTATGTCCCGAGCGCCGCGGCCATGCCGGCTTTTTGTTTTTGCATGTATATCGCTTCCTTTGTGTGTTTGCATCAAGTTGTACCTTTCATTCTAGCGTTTCCGGGTTCCCGCTGTCAATGCCGGCGGCCGGGGCTTGAGCGCGTCCGCAGCTTTTGCGCACGCCGGAGAATCGTAGTAAAATAAAGACAGTGACAACACCCCCGATGCCACCTACGGCATCGTGCGTTCGCATGACGGCTTCTACATGGACGACAACGCCGAGGTCGAGGCCTTCTGGTCGAAGAAGGGCATCAAGGCCGACGACATCATCGCGAACTTCCTGTACTGGTCGATTCTCTCGGTCCAGATGATGATGGGCGACAACACGATTGGCACGCTCGGCGCCAACCTCTCGCAGGTCGCCCTGCAGGCAGCCCTGCTCTTCAACGCCGTCTACGCCCAGAAGGTCTGGAGCAGCGGCGAAGCCAACAACGAAGGCGGCGCCAACTGATTGACGCTTGGCTTAGGAGGAAAATCATGTTTGCCAAAAAGAACCATCGCCTCATTGCCGGCATCCTGCTGCTCGTGCTCGTCATGATTGGCGTCAGCGGGTACCGGTATGAGTCAAAGCGCACGCCGGAATACGCGATGCAGGCGCTGCTGACGGGTATCGCGGAGCGCGACGAGAAAACGATTGCGCGCTACGCCGACATCGATGCCATCGCAGCGTCGGCCTACGATGAGAGCACGGCTATCCTGGCGCGCGACATCGAGGCGCTTCATGCAATGTATCCGCAGGACTGGTTTTTCTGCCACGATACGGCGTTTATGGAGCAGTATATTGCCGAGCGTCGCACGCAGGATCTGGCGCTCATGCAGCACGCCTGGAGCCTCTTCCTGCAGCCGGATGCCATCGTGTCCAATGCCGACGATATGGACGACGCGGCCTTTGTGGCAAAGGAAGCCCAGGATATCGTGCCGCATTACAAGGCGGAGCTTCTCACGGTCACGCCCGAGAAGGATGGGGCGCGGGCCAGCGCGCTCGTCGAGATCACGGGCGATGCCAGCGCATACGGCCAGCTCGTGCCGAAGATGCAGCTGAAGCTTACGCTTTTGCGGCAGCCGGACGGCCAGTACCGGGTCGTGCGCATCGCGAATGTCGCGGAGAATTTCGCGCCCGTCGTGAAGGGTATCGAGGATTACTGCACGATGAAAGGCATTCAGTGAGAGGAACGGCTCCACGCCTCTGCAACATGTAAGAAGAACAAAGCAGCCCTTGGAGGATATGGCGCTCCAAGGGCTGTTTCTTTTTTCTGGGAAGGCCTGGGAAGG
Organism: Mitsuokella sp. AF33-22; assembly: GCF_003475755.1. Lineage (NCBI taxonomy): Bacteria > Bacillati > Bacillota > Negativicutes > Selenomonadales > Selenomonadaceae > Mitsuokella > Mitsuokella sp. AF33-22. Next base: position 74,569 of record NZ_QRQA01000006.1, read on the forward strand.
AAGGGATTGGGCCCCGGCCATCCTTGTGGGAAGGACAGGCCCTGCGGTATACTATGGGTAAGAACTGCTAAAGGATTGGACTTGCTATGAAAAAACATCAACGATCGCTATCAAAACGAACCAGTGAACGGGAAATGGGAATGCTGCAGCATGGTGCGCGGCAGGCGGGGGATGTCTCCCTGGCTGCTGCTCTGTGCCGGTATCTGCCGGACGGCACGGCATCGGTCTTTCTGGGGCTTTCGTATACAGCCTGCTTGTCGCAGGGAGATGATATCCTGCTTTATGCGCGGAGCCGCGCCGACGCGAGGCTGCTCGCAGCCGTCCTCACGGGGCGCGAGTGGGCGGAGGTGTCCGAGCGGACGGCAGCGGGGCGGGCGGCAGCTTCCTGTCTGCTTGTCTGCGATCTGGGCGAGGGACTGCCCGTGCCAGTTCTCGCCCTGCCTGAGCCGGCGCAGGCGAATGGAAAGGCTCTGGCTGTGCTGGCGGCCGATGTCATGCGGGCGGCCTACGACCGGCCATATGCGGTGATGCCCGGGACGGCGTTTCCTCAGCGCGCCGATGCGGCCGATGACGATGCGGTGTGCATGCCGCCGCAGGCTGTCAAGGTGTCTGACGGCGAGGCGCCAGATACGTTCCTGCCGTCGCCGGCGGAGGAGGAACGCAGGCTGCTCACTGCGCTTGCCGCGCTGCTGCGGGAGGACTGGCCGAATTTTCGCCGGCAGTCGGCCAAGCAGCTGGCCGCGTCCTTCGGGAAGGCCTACCGCATTCCCTCCCTGTACCGCGGCGCTTTGCAGACATATACCGCACGCGCGCAGCAGTGGCTGGCGTACGATGAGAAGTATCCGCAGCTCGTGCGCGCGGCCGCGGGCGGCGAGGCGCAGCGTGCGGCCTTTGCCCGGACGTACAACGCCGCGCACATGAGCACGGCGGAACGCTTCCGGCGCCGCGTGCAGAAGGATGCGGCTGCCATGACTGCACAGGCTGCGATACCTGCGCGTGCTCCAATGCCTGCAGCGGCTGCGGCGGGCGGGGAGCGCCAGCCCGGGCCAGCTTCTTCTGATGCGGTGCTGGCCCAGGCCTGCGCCGTGCTGCCGGAGCTCGACACGCGTTCGCTGCCGGATGCTTACCTGGCTTTGGCGGCGCTGGCCGTGATCCGCGCAGGACGTTCGGCAGAGGAACAACTGACAGGCGAGGGGCTTTCGTCCTTTTTCGAGGCGATGGCTGCACGCTGGCAGGCCGTGTGGGATGACGCGAAAGGGGCTGACGCAGAGGGGCAAGGACCGGACTGGCAGGCCCTGCTGCCCATCGCCCGGCGCCAGCCGCAACTCTTCTGGCAGCGTGCGCTGGCGGCCAAACATGATTTTGACGAAGCGGGCTGGCCGGAGCTTCAGGAGACCTTGCAGGCGACACAGGCGGCCTGGGAAGCCGGCAAACTGCGTCTGACGGCGTCGGGCTGCGAGCCCGGCTGGCGTGCCCGGCGGGAATATTGCAGGCAGGCCCTTGCGCAGATGACGTGCGCGCTTCTGGTGCCTGCTGCCCCAAAAGGCGGGCTGGCACCAGCGGCAGCTGACCGCTCTTGGCCGGCACGGTCATGTCTTGCCTGCCTGCGTTATCCCGAGCAGGCCGCAAGGCTCGCCGCAGACGGACGGGAGCTTCTTGAGGCGCTTCCGGCCGCCGCGCCTGCATCCCATCAGCCGGAAACGCCAGCAGGCATCGCGGGCGGCAGGCTGAGCGTAGAAGCTTTGCCGCCGGAGAATATGGCGGACCTGCCGCGCTTTGGTGTCTACGACGTGGCCGACGGCATGCATCTCCTGCTGGCCGTCTGCTGGGACGAAGCGGTTGGCCGCGCGCTTGCCGCAGGCCTCACGAAAATCAAGCGGCGCGAGCACCGTCTTGCATATCTTTCCGAGCGGCGGGAAAACGAGCTTCGCGCCTGCCGCGCAGAGCTTCCGCCCGCCCTGTGCCTGCAGGAGGGCAGCGGGCATCCGGACTGGACCCTTTACGAGGAAATGGAGGCGTTCATCCGCGCGCGCATGAAAACATCCCGCCATATGCCTGCCGAGTGGGAAGACCGATATCTTGCTGCCTGCCCCCTGGGAAGGGAGAGCCGCAGGGCCGTGCGGCGCCTCTTCCGCCTCGTCTGGGGGCGGCTCACGTACGAGGCGCATTACGCGCCGCTGCAGGCGGAGACGGATGAGGAGAAGCGGGCATTCGGCTCGGATCATGCGTATTTTGCCGTGGCCCGGGGCTGGGAAACCGGCCTGTTCCGGACGGCGGAAGAAGCGCGCCGGGCGTCTGAAGGCTTCCCGCACGCTCTTTCGTGTGAATTCACGAGCAAGGGCACGGCTGAAGCATGGCTCCTGGCCTGCGGCTGGCCGCGCGGCGAGACAATCCGGTATGCCGTCTGCCGCAAGGGGCGCCAGTTCACGGTCGAGGCGCTTGATGCGGCCCGCGTTTCGACCGTGGCCGGGCGGGGGCTGCAGGTGCTCTATACGGGCAGGGAGCTCGACGATGTGCTGGCCTGGCTGCGCGCCAGGCGCCAAGAGGAGCTCGCGCGAGCCGCCGCCAAGGAGACGTCGCAGCCCGTCCCCTCGATGCCGGCAGCTCATGCCGCCTTGCCGGGGCATGGGCCGCTCTCGCCGGCCATGATGACGCCGGCAGCACCGGCGGCGCCTGGAGCGCCGGCGGCGCCTGGAGCGCCTGGGGCGAAGGCAGCCTCGGCGCCGGCTGACGCATCCCGGGCCGATCATCCCGCGGCCAAGGCGGACACAGCCTCTGCCGGGCGGGGAAGAGAGGCCTTGCATGACGGCACGCCTCGCCGCGATTTTGCTGCTGCGGGCGATGGCGGCAAAAAGCCGGGACAGGGCCTCTTTCGCGGCATCCAGTTTGACAAGCACATCTTCCGCCATGTGCCGCGCGCGTATCAGGAACGCTTCCGCAAATCCTTCCTGCCGCGCCTGCGCAAGATGGAACGCATCTTCACGGGCGAGCGCCAGGCGGCGGGCAACGACTTCAAGCTCGTGGCAGGAGCCAGGGGCAAGCGCGTCTTCAAGCGCCGCATCGGCGACCACCGCCTCAGCATGGTCTATCAGGACGGCATCCTGACGCTGCTGGCCCTGAGCAGCCATGACCGCCAGATGGTCGACATCCGCAAGATTCGCGGCAAGAGCATCGGCTACGTGTATTACGACGTCGACGATTTCCTGCAGCAGCTCGAATCCTGGCAGTCGGTGCACGAGCGGGACAAGGCGCTTTCTTTCGGCGAATACCTCGCGACGCCGCAGCATTTCGTCTACGACGAGGTGCAGCAGTCGCTGCTTGCAGAGGGCAGGCAGGCCGAGGCGGCTTCGAATCTCTCGATTGTCGGCAATGCCGGCGCGGGCAAGTCGGTCGTCGGACTCAAGTGGATTCAGGACGAATGGCAGAGGCCCGGCCATCGCTGCCTCTATCTGACGATGTCTGAGAACCTCGTCTACACCCTTGCCTATGAATTCCGTCAGGAGGTCATGCGTCCGGACGCGCCGCAGCAGCCGGACGGGGAGCCCGTCATCATGACGACGTTTGCGTTCCTGCGCCAGCACGTCAAGGAGCGGTATCCTCGCCTGCCCGAGCGCTGCCTGCTGAACGCGGCGCAGAGCCTGACGGTCTTCCGCCGCTTCTGGCAGGAGCAGGTGGACTGGCGGCAGTTCTGGCCGGCCGAGGCCCGCGGCGAGGAAGAAGCGACGCTGCTCATGGCCTGGCGCGAGATCCACGGTATCATCAAGGGCGCGGCGCGCCTGCCGGCGGACGGGGACGAAAAGGCGGGCGAGGGTGACGCAAGAGAGCCGCGGCTCGCGTTCCTGACCGCGGACGAGTACCAGCAGCTCCTCATGCGCGAGAAAAAGGCGAGCCGCCGCGATGCCTTCTGGGTCCGCGCGCTTTACCGCGTCTTTGCCGCGTATCAGGCGTACCTCAAACGCCACGGCCTGCTCGACGACAACGACGTGGCCAGCCTGATCCTCCGGGCCCCGGCGACTGAGGAGGCCGCCTATACCTCCGCCTTCATCGACGAATGCCAGGACCTCACGCAGCGCGAGCTTCTGGCGATCTTCAAGCTGCTTTGCGGCACGCGCGCGAAGCGCCTGGCTTCGGACCGCTGCCAGATGGTGCAGCCCACGTACTTCGAGGAGTCGTGGATGCGCACGACGCTGAACCGCCTCGATGCCATGCATGGGCGCACGCTGCCGGAAGAGGCCTGCCGGCCGCGCTACCTGCGCTACAATTACCGTTCGAGCCGCAGCATCATCGCGTTCCAGGACATGATCCTGCAGCACTTCCGCAAGCGCCACATCCTGACCTTCAAGGAAGCCGAGTTGCAGCAGATTAAGGTGCCGCCGCTGACGCCTGCCGGCTGGAAGCCCGTCTGGATCCTGCCGTCGGAGAAGAACCGCCGCCTGCTCACGCAGGACCTCTGGCGCCGTCTCGAGCCGGGCAGCCTCATGCCCGTCTTCGCCTTTTCTCATTTCAATGCCGGTGCCGGGACGCAGGGCCGCTTCGGCATGACGGCGGAGGATACCGTTACCGACGTGCTCTCCTGCAAGGGCATGGAGTACCCGGCCGTCCTGCTCTGCGACATCCTCAGCGATATGGCCTTCGATCCCGCCATGGCCTGGAAATACTTCTACGTCGGCGCGACGCGGGCCAACCGCGGCCTGCTGATCTATGAGGAAGGCGCACGGCCCGGCAGCCCCAGCCATGCCTTCCTGCAGGAAGCCGCAGAGGCCGGCCTCATCGACTGTGCGGCAGACCTCGGCGATACGAGCCCGTATCAGCACCAGACCTGGCTCGTTTGTCTTCAAAGCAGGCTTTCGGCGGGGGACCAGTACGAGCGTCTCGAGACGGCCGAGCGCGCGCTGGACTTTGGACAGTACGAACTGGCCCTCAAGATCTATCTGCGCGAGGACAGCGATCCCGACATGATTGCCTACTGCCGGGGCAAGGTGCAGGAAGACCGCGGCGATTTTGCCGCAGCCCTGTATAGCTATGCGGCAATCCCCGCCGGCTGGAGCGACCATGGACGCAGCCGCAGCCATGGTGCTGCCGCGCTTCTGCATCAGCCGGACATCGAGGGCCCCGAATTCGTGGCGGCCTTCCTGCTCGCGCGTGCAGGCGCGCCGCAGCTGCTGCAGGAGGCCAGGACCGCCTGGGAAGAAGCCTACGGCCCCGGGGACGCAGCGTTTTATCAGGCCCTGCAAACGGCCCTCAGCCGCTACGACTTTGCGGGTGCTTCGCTCCTTGCGTGGAACCGGCAGGTGCAGCAGGGGACAGGGGACAGCCTTTCGCGTATCGAGCAGGCCAGGGCCGCCGTCCGGCAGCTGACGGCGCAGCCGCTTGCAATGACCGGGACAGGCAGTGAGTCAAACGGCAGAGAAAGCAGAGAAGGGACAGCGAACGATGAACCATACAAACAACACAAACAACACAAATAACGCCAATGGCAGCGATTCGAAGGACACAACCGGCACAGGGGGCGCAGCAGCTTCGCCACCCTCCATATCCCTGCAGGATGCCTGCGAGGCCATTATGGCATATCAAGAGGGACTTGCGGGCATCGACGCCTGCCTCGATGACTTCATGACGTCACTAAAAAAGTTACAACAAGACCTCCGGATGGAAGAAACGCGCGGCCGCTTTACCGCCTGCGAACAGGCCATCGAGCGCCTGACGAGCCAGGTCGAAGCCTGCGCACAGTCCTTCGCCGTCATCCATCATCATCAGAAAGGGCTTTCGCAGTCCTTTGCCAAGATTGAAGAGCTGCGCGCGGCCATGCAGCTCTTCGAACAGGCCATGGGACGCTACCAGCAGCAGGCCGGCAATCTCAACCGCAAGCTCTACAACCGCGACTTCCAGGCCACGCTCAAAAGCATGAACGAACTGGCCGCCGACAGCCGCAGCCAGGGCACGTATGCGTATCGCCATCTGACGGACCACGATTACGAGATCCTCATGCACGAATACCAGACGGCCTTCGGCAGCCTTTTGCCCTCAAATGAGCAGAACAAGTCTCATGGCGGGGACGCGGCCGAGCACACGCGGGACGAGGCACAGGACGAGGCGGAGCCGGCAAACGCCAGGAAAAACGTCCGCGCATTCCTGCAGGCCGCCTATCAGCTCCTGGAGGAAACCAGCCTGACCCAGCAGGAATACGAAGGTCTGCAGCGCCTCATCGAAAAGCTCGTGCACAGCCACCACGAAGCCAGAAGCCGGTTTCTGGCAGCATACCAGTCCGACACGGGAACTGACTAAAGAGACTGAGCCTCACAAAACCATACCATACATATATAAAATGGAAAAGCCATCCAGTCAAAGGCGCATCACACGATGCATGCCGACAAGCGACCGGATGGCTTTTTGTATGTCCGTGAGTAATACTAATACTGGTATTATATAGTATTATACGGTGTTACCGGAGGAGTAAAACGGAATAGTTGCATTTAAGACAAGTAATATCAAGGATTATAAGGAATGTCGGCAAGATGAAAACAGGTATTCAATAGATTGTTGTAGTAATACCAAAAGTAAAAATTACGGTTTATTTTTGGGCAAAATAAAACTTCCGATAATTTATACTTATCGGAAGTAATGTTTGGGAGTTAATGTATGCGTATAATCTTACGTGTTCTCATATAATCTAATAATCTTTGTGTACCAGCGGTTTATAATGTGTTCCAAAAAGCATGGGCTCTTTTACGAGCATACCAGATTGTTGTCTCTGGCAATCTTACGCACTTCTTCGAGGGAAAGATTTGTTGCCTTGATGATGTCTTTAACCTTCAGCCCTTGTTTCAAGAGTGATAAAGCGATTTTTAGCGTAGCCTTGCGTTCGCCGATAATAATCCCTTCTTCTTTTCCTACATCTTTCCCATTCGCAAAGCTGTCCTCTTTGGCAATCTCAAGAGCTCGTTTCTGGTCCCATTTGAAGTTGACCATATCGAACACCTCACTTTCGTTCTTCTGGAAATAATCAGCCAGGATGTCATGTGTCTTGCAGTAGGCAATCGCTTGCCGGATGGCAGTGCTTAACTCCAGCCCTGTCTGGACGCCATCCCGTACTTTCTGCACGAAGATACTGTAGCAGCGAAGCTCGTAGCAGCCATCGAGCAGATCGCTCGGTGTATCATAGTTGATGTTGTAGCAGTTCTTTCCCAAGTACCAAAGCATCCGCAGTGGCATATTGGGATTCCAGGAACTCTGGTGCTCCATCAGGATGACATCACGGTCGCCAATCCGGAAGCTGATGTCGTTCTTGATGTCGTTATAGAACACGCCACGAAGTGTCGTGAGCCGAATGTCTCGTGGTCGGATGGTTTCGCCGGTCAATGCCCGATAAAGGCTGGCAAGGCGTTTCTTGTCATTGAAGATATTCCGGAAAAGCGAATCTTTATACGTCCGTTTAGCTTTCATGCAATTTTTCCTCCCTCGAAAAGCCCCCTTCTTATTTCGATTTTGCTATGGTATGCCTCAGCAGCATCAATCGTTTCGTTGCAGAACGATGTCACACCCTAAAGCCCGAGCAAATCGTTCTACGGTTTCCAGTTTTGGTGAGCGGGCACCCGTCTCAATGCGGGCGACTGTCGTCTGTCCTGTCTTCATGCGCCTGGCCACTTCCTGCTGGGAGATATGCAGTTCTTTCCTGCGTTGTATCAATTGCTCAAGAATCGCGCTCATGTTCCTCGCCTCCTGCCTTTATTATAGCCTGTCGGTGTTTAGAACACAATCCTATTTACCACTCAAATTCCTGCAAATCCGCATAAATGCTGATTTTCCCAAAGTCTATATCCTTATCTGGGCAAATCAGTCTGAATGACATCGTCATGCTTTCCAGTATAGGAAACAACCGGCTTTAGAAAAGGTGGCGGAATTGCAAAATGGATGAAAAGGCGATAAAAGGCGTTGCTTCACGGGGAAATAAAAGAAATATAAGAGAACTGGTACATTCAATAAAGATGAACACGATCCGAAATTTGTAGAAGAAGAGTATCAGTCATGGTATGAGGAAGAAGGAAAGTTTAATAGCCTATTTTCGGTGGCGACATCTTATTTCAATAAGGGGTTTAACAATGACAGAAAAGGTGAAAGGGTTAACGGAATCCTTTCACCTTTTTCTGTTATTGTTTTTTCGTTTATTTACGCTTTCCGATGTGCTCGTCTGCGTATCCTTGGATACCGTGGTATGCGGTGCCCGGTTGCTGAGGCCGCCTGTGAGCAGGCCTCCTCGCCCCTACCATGGTGTTGGCCATCTTGTTGAGCCCGCGCATCGGGGCCGTCTGATTGGCTGGAGTCTCTTTTTTAGTGCCTGCGGAAACGGCCACCGGCGATGTCGTTGGCGACGCTCAGCGTGATGAAAGCATTCATGTGGTGGATCTTGCACATGTTAGCCGGTTCGATAATATCGTGTTGCTCTCCCTGCCCCTTCTTGTACCAGTTCCCCCGCAGCAACAAGTTTCCGCAGAGATGATTCAATCGAGCTGACGCTCAAGGATGGACAGAGTTCCCGAATATCTTGTTTCGTGAAGCGACCGATTTTGTTTTTGGTTGCCATCCTTACCGTGTCCAGCGCCGAGCGCTTTGGCTCAATCAGCTCGACACGCTCTTCAAAATCTTTATAGGCAGCAAGGATTGTGCCGAGCAGGTATTTGATGAATGGTACAGGGTCTTCCTTCCCTTCATGCCAACCACTTTGGGAGGCAGATAAGGATTCATAATATAACGCTTTATTCTTGGCAATCTTTGCTTCAAGCGAGATATATTTTCCAACATAGAACCCATTCTGATACAAGAGAAGCGTCGTGAGCAGCCGGCTCATGCGGCCGTTCCCATCATTAAACGGGTGGATACAGAGAAAATCATGGATAAAGACTGCAATGGCAATCAAAGGCTCGATTTCCCCATTTCCGATAACACGATTGTATTCTGCGCACAGACGATCAAGTGCTTCTGGCGTCTCATACGGAGCCAATGGCGTAAACAAGATTTCCGTATGACCGTCCGGATAAGCAGCACTGATATAGTTCTGCACAGCCTTAGTCTTGCCAGCTGCCGGATTGTTCATATGGCTGTGAAGAATCTTGTGGAGTTGCAAGATATAGTTCTGCGTAATGGGAATGACATCAAAATTTTCATGGATGATACTCAGCACATCACGGTATCCCGCAATTTCCTGCTCATCACGGTTCTTCGGTGTAGTCTTCTCTTCAACCAGCTGCCGGATTCGTGTGTTCGTCGTAACGATGCCCTCTATCGCATTGGAAGCCTCAGTACTCTGGATCTTGGCAACCTCAACCAGTTTCTCTAGTTCTTCTGGCTTCTGCTTCAGATAAAGTTCCTGTTTACCGGCTTCTTTATAGATGGCAGCAATCAGGCGAAGCATTTCCGAGTCCCAGGTCTTATCATGAATCAAAGCATAATGAAAATCTCTCATCCTTTCCCCTCCCTGCTTTTCCCTTAAATTATAGATGAGAATAAGGGAAAAATCAACTCAATAAGGGAATATTCTCTTATTTTTGTAGTGTTTTTAAGGGAAAATATGCACTTCAGGATCGCTGCTATCATTGCCAGCCATCAGGTATATATTTACGCGTTCTGAATGACATCGAGCTTTCCTGTGCGTGGATGAATCATCAGGCCGTGCAACTTGATGTTCTTCGGGATGTAGGGATTGCCGGCAATCTTGGCCACGGCATCTTTGACATTTTCGACGGGGTCGCGGAACGCGTTGGCCCAGGCCTCGAGTTCGCCATGAATCTTGTCAATGGCGCGCTCACTTACACCATGAGCACGCATCGCAGCGGCGAGGCTGTCTGCCGTCGTCTTGGCCATGCCGCATTCGTAATGCCCGACGACAAAAATCTCTTCGACGCCCAGTTCATAGACAGCCACCATCAGGCTGCGAATCACCGTGTCAAATTCGCCGGTGAGATAGTTGCCGACCGTGCGGATGATTTTGGCATCACCGCGCTGGATGCCCATGGCCGGCTCCAGAATCTCCGTCAACCTCGTGTCCATGCAGGTGAAAATAGCCATTTTCTTTTTCGGCAGCTTGCTCGCGGCAATATCCTCTTCCGTATAGTCATGCTTGCCATGCGCCACAAATGCTTTGTTGGCAGCCAGGATTTCTTCTAAACGCTCCATTTCAATTTCCTCCTTGCATTATCATGATAAAATCCCCTACCTTTTATTTACAGCAGTTATTTACAGCAGAAAAGTAGGACTTTAGTGTTCTCATAACGAATTATTTTATTAATAGATACTTCCTTAGTATACAAAAGTATATAAAAAAGCACAACATATTCTAACGGAAAGAAGGTTTAATATGAAAATATTTATTCAATCTTTCGACACTGGCATACCAAGAAATTCAAATATTTACTGTGCCTATCTTGGTTTTAGAGAAATGGGATTTGAACTTGTCCCTTTTTCTCATATGGATCAATTATCAACAGCAGAAAAATGCGATATTGTCGTTGGGCACATCGGTATGATTCAGCAAAGGCTCACAGCCCTCAATCTTCCCATCCCCAGCCTTGGCTACCCGAAAGAACTCTACAACTACTTGGGGCGGAAGGTCTGGAGTGACACCATCAACCACATCAACAACAATCCAGATCTTTGGCCTGTTTTCATAAAGCCGCACGAAGACAAACGTTTCACCGGAGTTTTGGTAAAAAGCCCCAAAGACTTGATGGGCTGCGGCTCGGATGGTACAGATTTTCAGGTTTACTGCAGCGAACCCGTAGATTTCATTGCAGAATGGCGTTGTTTCGTACGTTACGGAAAAATCCTGGACATACGCCGCTATAGCGGGAACTGGAAGTGCATCCCTGATTACGAGTTCATGGAAAAAGCTGTTGCAGATTATACAACGGCTCCCAATGGCTACGGCATTGACTTTGGATTAACATCTGACGGAAAGACGCTTCTTCTTGAGGTCAATGAAGGTTATTCCTTGGGTACCTACGGATTACTCCCCATAAAATATGCCAAATTATTGTCAGCCAGATGGGCTGAATTAACCGGAACCGACGATACATGCAATTTTTGACCTGCCCATTCTGGGCAAGTAGAGTGCACAAGAGAAACAGAGATTCTTGAAGAGAAAAAGCTAATAAAGCTAATAAGGATGGTTTAAGCAGGGAAATATGTCCGATAATCCAAGGCGGTTCTATCTTCCAAACTGGGAGGATGAAGACGTTCCCTCATCATTGAAGAAGGATGATAATAAATGATAAAATTATCCATAACGGTATAAACGGTAACTACTGCAAGGAGGTTTTCATCATGATATCTGCATCTCGTCTCGAAGAACGGCTCGCACATATCCGTTCGCTCACCGCCCCAAATGGCGGCGCCGGCATCATGCGGCTGGCGTTTACCGACAGCGACTGGGCCTGCCGCGCGTATCTCTTGTCTTTGATGAAGGACGCCGGCCTCTCCTGCCGCGAGGATGCTTTCGGCAACATTATCGCGCACCGGGCGGGCAGACGGGAGGACCTGCCCGCCGTCATGTTCGGTTCACATGGCGACAGTGTGCCGCACGGCGGCAACTTCGACGGGATCGTCGGCATCCTCTCGGCCATCGAGGTCGCCAAGAGCCTTGAGGAAGACGGCATCGAGACGGATGCACCGCTCGAGATCGTCCTGTTCATGTGCGAGGAATCGAGCCGCTTCGGCGCGGCGACGCTCGGCAGCCGGGCCATGCGCAGCAAGCTCACGCAGGAGGACCTGACCCGCCTTAAAGACAAGGACGGCGTGACGCTGCGCGAGGCCTTGCTGTCGCGCCATCTCCATCCCGAGGCACTGGCATCCGCACGCTACGACAAGCCGCTCAAGGCCTTCTTTGAGGTACACATCGAACAGGGCCGCGTGCTCGAGAGCATGAAAAAGGACATCGGCATCGTCACGGGCATCGCCGCACCGACGCGCATGCGCATTCACCTGCACGGCCGCGCCGATCACAGCGGCGCCACGCCCATGAATCTGCGCGCGGACGGGCTCTGCGCCGCGGCGGAGATCATCCTGGCCGTGGAGCGCGAGGCCAGATCGCATACGGAGCCGCCCGTCGTCGGCACAGTCGGCACGGTTGACGTCGAACCGGGCGCCATGAACGTCATCCCCGGCGAAGTGACCATCGGCGTCGATATCCGCAGCATTTCCGCCGAGGCCAAGGCTGCTGCCGCTGCGCACATTGAGGATTTTGCCCGGCAGGCAGCCGCGGCGCGCCACATCCCCCTAACCATCGAGCACCTCGGCTGCGGCACGCCGGCGCCCATCTCCAGGGAGATGGTATCCTTCCTCGCGGGGCTCTGCGAAAAGGACGGCATTTCTTGCATGACCCTGCCGAGCGGCGCCGGCCACGATGCCATGCACTGGGCCGATTACACCCAGGTCGGCATGCTCTTCATCCCCTGCCGGGACGGCATCAGCCACAATCCGCGCGAGAGCGCCGAGCTTGCAGACATCGCCCGGGTCGCCAAACTGCTGGAGCAGGCGGTCCGGCAGGCCGCCCGCGCGGACTTCCGGTTCTCCTAAGCAGAAGCTTGGCTTATCCGTAACCCCAACAAACAAAAGCGAGCGGCACGTACAGGCATTTTTCTGCACGTGCCGCTCGCTTTTTGTCGTTCATTATTTCATCGTATGGCCGCTCACGCCTCCTGGTACGGCAGCAGCGCTTTGTCTCCCTGGAAGCATTGGAAGGTGTGCCAGAGCGCCATGACCTGGCGGCCGCAGATGGTCCGGCGGCCATCATACCAGACGACGATGGTTCTGCCGTATTTGTACGCGCGCAGCACCTCCCCCTCGTCGGGGCTCTGCCCGACCCACTCGTGGAAGTCATCCGTGAGTCAGGCGGCAGTTTCGCGCCCTGTCATTTCCGGCAGGTGAAGCAGGCGAAGGAACCAATCTGAGAGACCGTCACCTGCCGGTAGAGGAGCCGCAGTTTCTCCTGCAGGCTGGACAGGCTGTCAAAGGGCGGCGTGAAATAGCCCTGCTGGCTGCAGAACGTCCGGACGAAGAGATCCGTCACGGCGTTCTGCCCGCGGATGTAGACGCAGCCGGTGAAAATTCCGTCCTTCCTCAGAACCCGGTGCGTCTCCCGAAAGGCCGCCGGCTTGTCGGGAAAGGCATGGAAGCCGTTAATGGACAGCACGAGATCGAAGGACTCGTCCGCAAACGGCAGATTGCCAACGTCCCCAGCCAGGAACTTCAGCCGCGACAGATCCATGGCGAGCGCCCGTTCCCGTGCCTTTTGCAGCATCTCCTCCGAGAAGTCCAGGCAGGTGATATCCGCCCGCGGCAGATCGCGAAATACCGGAAGCGACAGCGCCCCGGTGCCGACGGGTACCTCCAGCAGCCTGCCGTCAAACCCGGCGGGAATCCCGTCAAAGGCCTGGCGGATGTATCGCTGGTAATTGGCTTCCGAAAAGCCCCAGAACACGCGCAGGGCCCAATGGCCGAGCAGGGAGCTGTTGGTCATCATGCCGTCATAGCGGGAAGACAGCTTGCCGACACGCCGATAGGCCTGTCTCACTTTTACATAACGCTGCATGTATGGTTCTCCTTTTATCGAGCTTCATCTTATCGAGTTTCATCTTTATCCACCTCCATTTTACCCAATTCTTCACCCGGCTGACTGTAATTTTTCTCACAAAATTTTAGAAAAATGACAAATCCCTGCCAAAACAGTGATGTTTATCACATGAAAGAATACGCAACTGCGCTAAAATGATAGACAACATGAATTGCCATGATCATTTTTGAGGAGGGATTTTGGCGTGAGCAATATCTTCAAAAAACTCATGTACCTTGTTCCGAAAGAACATTCCGAAAGTGGGCATCAGCAGCTCAATGCCGGCGGACGCGACTGGGAGAACACCTACCGTGACCGCTGGTCCTTTGACAAATGCGTCCACTCCACCCACGGGGTCAACTGCACCGGCTCCTGCAGCTGGAACATCTACGTGAAGAACGGCCTCGTGGCCTGGGAGAACCAGATCCACGACTACCCGGAGACTTCGCCGGACATGCCGGACTTCGAGCCGCGCGGCTGCCCCCGCGGCGCCTCGTTCTCCTGGTATCTCTACAGCCCGCACCGCATCAAGTACCCGTACCTGCGCAGCGAGCTGGCGGAGCTCTGGCGCGAAGCCAGGAAGAGCCACAAGACCGTGCTCGCGGCCTGGCAGAGCATCGCAAATGACCCGGCCAAGATGAAGCGCTACAAAGAGGCCCGCGGCATGGGCGGTTTCGTACGCTCCACATGGGAAGAGGCCTCGGAGATCGTGGCGGCTTCCATGATCCATTCGGCCGTCAAGTACGGCCCGGACCGGAATTTCGGCTTCTCGGTCATCCCGGCCAAGTCGATGCTTTCCTATGCGGCCGGCCTGCGCTTCATGCAGCTCATGGGCGGCGCCGGACTGTCCTTCTACGACTGGTATGCCGACCTGCCGCCTGCAAGCCCGCAGATCTGGGGCGATCAGACGGATGTGCCGGAGTCTTCGGACTGGTACAACGCGGGCTACATCATCACCTGGGGCTCCAATGTCCCGCAGACCCGCACGCCCGATGCCCACTTCCTGATCGAAGCGCGCTACAAGGGCACGAAGGTCGTCTCCATTGCCCCGGACTACGCGGAATCCACCGCCGTGGCTGACACCTGGATCCCGCTGAAAGTCGGCAGCGATTCCGCCATGGCGATGGCCATGGGCCACGTCATCCTCAACGAATACTACTGGGGTGAGCCGGCCGAATTCTTCGTAAACTATACGCGCAAGTACACGGACTTCCCCTTCCTCGTGCGCCTGGAGGCCGGCAAAGACGGCAAGTATCAGGCGACGCGCTTCCTGAACGGAGAGGACATGGGACGCAGCGACAAGCACGCCGATTTCAAGCATTACGTGATCGATGAAAAGACCGGCAAACTCGTGGTCCCCAACGGCACCATGGGCGACCGCTGGGACCGCAAGGCGAAGTGGAACCTCAAGGAAGAGGACAGCGACACGGGCGAAGCCATCGTGCCGCAGCTCTCCGTCCTCAATTCCCGCGATGATGTCGTGGAGATCGAGCTGCCCTACTTCGGCAACGAGCGCGAAAATCGCACGCTCGTGCGCGCCGTGCCGGCCAAGAAGATCAAGACGGCCAAAGGCAGCGTCCTCGTGACGACCGTCTACGACCTGACCCTCGCCAACTATGCCGTTGACCGCGGCATCGGCGGCGAAGTGGCGAGCTCCTACGAGGACGATGTCCCCTACACGCCGAAATGGCAGGAGAAATACACGGGCGTCCCCATGGAGACGGTCATCCACACGGCGAGAGAGTTCGCGGACAACAGCCTCAAGACCAAGGGACGCACGATGGTCATCATGGGCGGTGGCATCAACCACTGGTTCCATGCCGATGTCGTCTACCGCACGATCCTCAACCTCCTGCTCTTCGTCGGTGCCGAGGGACGCAACGGCGGCGGCTGGGCTCACTACGTCGGCCAGGAGAAGCTGCGCCCCGCTGAGGGCTGGGCGCGCATCATGACGGGCCTCGACTGGAAGAAGCCGCCGCGCCTGCAGAACAGCACCTCCTTCTATTATTTCGCCACGGACCAGTGGCGCAGCGACGAAGTCGACGTGGCAGACCTGACGGCTGAGGGCGTAACGCCGCGCTACCGCCATGCCGGCGACTACAACGTGATGGCGGCCCGCCTCGGCTGGCTGCCGTCCTACCCCACCTTCAACAAGGGCGGCCAGCAGCTCCACGACGAAGCCAAAGCCGCCGGGGTCGATGTGAAGACGTATATCGTCAACAGCCTCAAGGACAAGAGCCTGCAGTTTGCCGCGGAAGACCCGGACAATCCCGCGAACTTCCCGCGCAACCTCTTCATCTGGCGCAACAACCTCATCGGTTCCTCCGCCAAGGGCCATGAATTCTTCCTCAAGTACCTGCTGGGCACGAAGAACAGCCTGTTCTCGGAAGAGGAAGGCCCGAACCGCCCGCAGGAGATCAAATGGCGGGAGAAGGCGGAGATCGAGCAGCTGGAAGGCGCAGCCAACGGCAAGCTCGACCTGCTCGTCGACCTCGATTTCCGCATGGCAAGCTCCGCCCTCTACGCCGACGTGGTCCTGCCGACCGCGACCTGGTACGAGAAGGACGACCTCTCCTCCACGGATATGCACCCCTTCGTGCATCCCTTCCAGGCAGCCGTCGATCCCCTCTGGGAAGCAAAGACCGACTGGGACATCTTCAAAACGCTGGCCAAGAAGGTATCGGAAGTGGCGAAGGAAGCCGAGGTCAAGCCCTACCACGACGTCGTGGCCATGCCGATCCAGCATGACAGCGAAGGCGAAACCGCCCAGCCAGGCGGCAAAATCCGCGACTGGAGCAAGGGCGAGTGCGAGCCCATCCCCGGCAAGACCATGCCGGGCCTCATCGAAACCGAACTCGACTTCACCAAGGTCTACGAGAAGTGGATTGCCCTGGGACCAGGCGTGTCGGAGAAGATGGGCAGCATGTCCATGACCTGGGATTCGAGCGATGATTACGCCGAGATCCGCAAGCGCAACGGCATCATCGCGAACAAGGACTACCTGTCCTACGGCATGCCCTCGATTGAGGATGCCAAGCAGGCTGCGGACGCCGTCATGGGCCTTTCCACCACGACGAACGGCAAGGTTGCCGTCAAGGCCTGGAAAGCCCTCGAGAAGGAAACGGGCCTCGAGGATCTCGCGCGCCTGGCCAAGGACCGCGAGAGTGAGCGCTTTACCTTTGAAGAGATCGCAACGCAGCCGCGCGAGACAATCACGTCGCCGACCTTCACCGGCAGCAACCAGAACCGCCGCTACACGCCCTTCACGACCAACGTCGAGGAGCGCGTGCCCTTCCGCACCATCACGGGCCGTCAGTCCTTCTTCCTCGACCATGAGATGATGCACGAGCTGGGCGAGACGATGGCCATCTATAAACCCATCCTCGACTACATGCCCATCAAAAACAAGCTCGGCGGCACCAAGGAGATCACCTTGAAGTATTTGACGCCGCACAACAAGTGGAGCATCCATTCCATGTACTTTGACAGCCAGCAGATGCTGACGCTCTTCCGCGGCGGCCAGACTGTCTGGTTCAACGAAAAGGATGCGGCCGACATCGGCGTCCACGACAACGACTGGGTCGAGCTTTACAACCACAATGGCGTGGTCGTTTCAAGAGCCGTCGTTTCCCCGAGACTGCCGCGCGGTGTTGTCTACATGCACCATGCCCAGGACAATCACATCAACGTGCCCGGCAGCAAGATTTCCGGCACGCGCGGCGGCACGCACAACACCCCGACCCGCATCCACATGAAGCCCACCCATATGATCGGCGGCTACGGCCAGCTCAGCTACGGCTTCAATTATTACGGCCCGACGGGCAACCAGCGCGATATGTATGTCGTGGCAAGAAAGCTGGAGGAGGTAGATTGGCTTGAAGATTAAAGCACAGATTTCGATGGTCATGAATCTTGACAAGTGCATTGGCTGCCATACGTGCTCCATCACCTGCAAGAATGTCTGGACCAACCGCCAGGGTGCGGAATACATGTATTTCAACAACGTGGAGACCAAGCCCGGCATCGGCTATCCCAAGCACTGGGAGAACCAGGAAAAATGGAAGGGCGGCTGGGAGCTCAAGAACGGCGAACTGCGCCTGCGCTCCGGCTCGAAGGTGGAGAGGCTTGCCAAGCTCTTCTACCACCCGGACCAGCCCGAGATGGATGATTACTACGAGCCCTGGACCTACGACTATGAGACGCTCATCACGACCAAGCGCAAGAATCATCAGCCCGTGGCCCGTCCGCGTTCCCTGATCACGCAGAAGCGCATGGAGATCAAGTGGGGCCCGAACTGGGAGGATGATCTGGCCGACGGACAGTCCGCCCGCCAGGACTACAACCTGCAGAACATGGGCGGCGATATCGCCATGGAGTTCCACGATCTCTTCATGAAGTATCTCCCGCGCCTCTGCAATCACTGCCTGAACCCCGCCTGCGTGGCCGCCTGCCCGTCGGGCGCCATCTACAAGCGCGACGAGGACGGCGTGGTGCTGGTATCGCAGGACGGCTGCCGCGGCTGGCGTCACTGCATCCCCGCCTGCCCGTACAAGAAGGTCTACTTCAACTGGCAGACCAACAAGGCCGAGAAGTGCATCTTCTGCTTCCCGCGCCTCGAGAGCGGCCTGCCAACGGTCTGCAGCGACACGTGCGTCGGACGCATGCGCTACATGGGCGTCCTGCTCTACGACATGGACAAGGTGAAGGCGGCGGCCTCCACAAAGAACAAAGAGGAAATCTACCAGAGCGTCCTCGATATCATCCAGGACCCGCACGATCCGGAAGTCATCGCGGCCGCGCGCCGGGACGGCGTCTCCGAGAACTGGCTGGAAGCCGCGCAGAACTCCCCGGTCTACCGCCTGATCAAGGAATGGCAGATCGCGCTGCCGCTTCATCCCGAGTACCGGACGCTGCCCATGGTCTGGTATGTGCCGCCTCTTTCGCCCATCACGCGGCGGGTCGAGGCGGATGTGTACCTGCCCTCCGTCGAGGAAATGCGCATCCCGCTCGCCTATCTTGCCGAGCTCTTTGCCGCCGGCAACACGGCAACCGTCTCGAAGGTCCTCCAGCGCCTGCTGGATATGCGCTGCTTCATGCGCAGCCGCGAGACGGGCGAGGCGCTTTCCCGCAGCCTCGAATACCCGGACGAGACGTATCTTGCCATGTACCGGCTGCTTGGCATCGCCAAGTACAAGGAACGCTTCAATATTCCCGCCGGCCTGCAGGGCGAGACACACGACAAACTCAGAGAACTGCAGGGAAGCTGCGGCTACCACTGTCCTGGAGGATGCTGATGATGAACAAGACAAACGAATATCAGGATACATTGATACTGGCCGCGTATCTCTTCGCCTACCCCGATGACGACTGGTGGTCCGGGCTGCCGGAGTGCCGTCAGGCGCTCGGGGCCCTTGAGAACCGGCAGAACAAACAGGCCATGATTGACCTGCTCGACTACATCGAGGCGATGGGCCACAAGGCGTATGAAGAGCTCTACGTGCGCACCTTCGAGTTTTCCAGCAACACCAATCTCTACCTGACCATGCACGACCGCACGGACTTCGGCAAGCAGGCCCGCGAGATGCTGGAATTCAAGACCCTGTTCCTCGCGAACGGCTTTGACCTTGACAAGGAGCTGCCGGATTTCCTGCCGGCCCTGCTGGAGCTCACGGCCAATATCCCCGAAGGGCAGGCCGGCAAGGTCCTCGCCATGGCCAGGCCCAAAATCGAGCTTCTGCGCCAGCGATTCCTCGAAGCCAAGCTCGCTCACACCTTCCTGCTGGACGTCGTCCTGACGGAAGCCGATGAACTGAAGGAGGCGACGGCATGAATACCTTTCTGTATGGCGTACTGCCCTATATCGCACTGACGATCTTCGTGGCCGGCACCATTGTCCGCTACACCGTATTTGAACGCAACTGGACGACGAAATCCAGCGAGTTCCTGTCCAAGCACGACCTCAAATGGTCCGGGCCGATCTTCCACATCGGCCTTTTGATGGCCTTCGGCGGCCACTGCATCGGCATCCTCGTGCCGAAATTCGTCACGGAGGCGGCCGGCACGGATGAGCATATGTACCATCTCATCAGCCTGGCCGGCGGCCTGCCGGCTGCCGTGCTCTTCCTCGGCGGCTTCCTGATGCTGATGAAGCGCCGCTTCGCCGGCAGCGCCCGCATGAAGGTGAACACGAGCGGCATGGACAAGGTCCTCTACCTCGTGCTGTTCCTCACCATCCTGTCGGGAACGCTCGGCACGCTCTCCAACATCCCCGGCGGCTTCGACTACCGCGAGTCCATCTCGCCGTGGTTCCGCTCCGTGCTGATGCTGCAGCCGGATACCAGCCTGATGACAGGTGTACCGCCCATCTTCCAATTTCATATGCTGATGTGGATGCTGACCGCCATCCTCTTCCCGTTCACCAGGCTCGTGCACTGTCTCAGTTTCCCCTTTGAATACCTCTTCCGCAGCAACATCATCTACCGAAAGAAGTGACGCATGACAAAAACAGCGGCAGTATCCTTCGTTGGATGCCACCGCTGTTTTTCTGGTCATGCCGGATTGTGCCAGGTCATTCGATGTTGCAGACCTCGCGGCCGCAGTTCTCGCACTGGATTTCCTTCTTGAGATAATCAAGATTCTTGATGAAGAGCAGATGGCCGCGGTACTCGATGACGCCCGCTTTCTTGAGCTCACCGAGCATGCGGTTCAGGCTTTCCCGGGCCGTGGCGGAGTAATTGGCCAGTTCCTGGTTCGTCAGCGGCACGGGGATCAGCACGCCGCCGTCTTCGTCTTGGCCATAACTGTTGGCCAGGCGGATGAGCGTGGAGTACAGCGCCCCCTTCTTGCCGTAAAGCAGGAGGTCCCGGAATTTGCTGTGCTGCTTGCGCATGTGGTTGCTGATGATCTTCAGGAGATTCACCGCCAGCTGCGGCCGCTTTTCCAGATAGCTCTGCAGCACGGGAAACTCGATGGCATAGACCTCGGAAGCGCATTGCGCGACGGCGTTGAAGATATAGGAGGGCTCCGCCTGATAGAGCGGCAGCTCCCCGATGATGCTGCTGCGCGAGGCCAGCCTGAGGGAGAGGACCCGGCCGCTCGAGGCATACTTCGTGATGAAGATATGCCCGGACCTCACGATGTAAAAGTACTTGGCAGGGTCCCCCTCGTGAAACAGATATTCTCCATCATGGAGCGTGACGACTTTGCCAGGCAGTTCGTAGAGCTGCCGAACTAATGATTCCATATACATACCTCATTCCGTCCGACTCGCTTTTCTGTCACGATCGGAACCTGTCAATTCATCAATCAGACATACAGCAAAGGATCGGTGATAATAAAATGTCAAATTCTAATAAGAATTTCGCCGCTCTGGGCGAAAATCCTTCCCGCAAGGAAATCCTTGCGCATTGGGAGCCGGAAAATCCGACCTTCTGGGAAAAATACGGCAAGCGGATTGCCAACCAGAATCTCGCCGTTTCCACTTGGGCCCTGGTCTTGTCCTTCGTGGTCTGGACGCTCTGGGCCACCATTGCCGCCAAGCTGAACACCGCCGGCTTCCACTTCACGGATGAAGAACTCTTCACGCTCGCGTCCCTGCCGGGACTCGTGGGCGCGACCGGCCGCCTGTTCTACACGTATCTGCCAGGCCTCATGGGCGGCAAGAACTCGACCCTGCTCACGACGGCCCTGCTGCTCCTGCCCATCATCGGGCTCGGACGCGCGCTGCAGGATACGAGCACGTCGTACGACACCTTCGTCCTGCTCGTGGCCTTCATCGGCATCGCCGGCGCGAACTTCTCCGCTTCCATGGCCAACATCGGCTTCTTCTTCCCGAAGGCCCACAAGGGTCTGGCGCTCGGCATCAATGCCGGCGTGGGCAATCTCGGCGTCTCGCTGATCTACCTGACGGCGCCGCTGCTGCTCGGCTGGAACCTTTCGGGGCTTTTCGGCGAGGGCCTGCCGACGGCGAACGGCTCCATGATCTACCTGCAGAACGTCTGCTACTTCTGGGCCGTGCCGACCGTCATCACGCTGGTCCTCATCTGGCTCTTCATGGATAATCTGCCGCTTCCGAAGCAGAGCCCCAAGAGCATGCTTTCCATCTTCGGCAACAAGCACACGTGGCTGATGTGCTGGATCTACACCTGCGGCTTCGGCTCGTTCATCGGCTTTTCCGCCGCGCTCGGCCTGCTCGTGGCCAAGGAGTTCCCCGATGTCTCCTTCTCCATGGCGGCATTTCTCGGACCCTTCATCGGCGCCGGCATACGCCCCGTGGGCGGCTGGCTGGCCGACAAGATCGGCAGCGGCTCGCGCGTGACGATCATCTCCCTCTTCGTGATGCTCGCGGCCAGCATCGTGACGCTGCTTGGCATTCAGTCCCACAACTTCGCGATGTTCTTCAGCTCCTTCCTGCTGCTCTTCCTCACGACGGGCTTCATCAACGGCGCATCCTTCCGCATGATCCCGTACATCTTCAACAATCCGTTCCATTCGTCCCTCGTCACCGGCTTTACGGCTGCCATCGCCGCGTACGGCGCGTTCCTCATCCCGAAGATCTTCGGCTGGTCCTACAGCAGCTACCAGAGCGTGACGCCGGCCTTCTACATTCTCATTGCCTTCACCGTCAGCACGATCGTCATCACCTGGTACTTCTACGACAGGAAAAATTCCGGCATCCGCTGCTGAGACGGCCAATCGGCTGACAATCTGCTGCTGATCTGCTGAGGCAGACCGGCGGGGACAAGGCAAAAGCAAAAAACAAAACGAGCTGTGAAGCAGGACTCTTCAAGAGTTCCCCGCTTCACAGCTCGTTTTTTATCGGCAGCAGATGCCAGGCCACCAAGCAGGCGCTGCAGCCTGGCGCTGGCCTGATCATCAGCAGCAGCGTGCCGTCCGGTCAGTCGTCGGCCGCTGCGATAAAGGTGCCGCTCTTGCCACCCTCCTTGCGCTCCAGGTGAATCTCCCGGATCTCCATGCGGCGGTCGAGTGCCTTGCACATGTCGTAGATGGTCAGCAGGGCCACGCTGACGGCGTGCAGGGCCTCCATCTCCACGCCGGTCTGGCCGCTCGTCTTCACGCAGGCCGTGGCCTTGACAGCCCGATCCTCCGGCTGCAGGTCAAAATCCACGCTGCATTTGGAGAGGAACAGGGGATGACAAAGCGGGATCATGTCGCTCGTGCGCTTGGCGGCCATGATGCCCGCGAGCCGGGCCACGCCCAGCACATCCCCTTTCTTGGCCGTCCCCTCCGTGATGGCCCGGTAGACCGCCTCGTTGACGAAGATCCTGCCGCTCGCCACGGCCGTGCGCTGGGTGACGGGCTTTTCGCCCACGTCCACCATGATGGCCTGACCCTGTGCATCAAAATGATTGAGCTTGCCGCCCGTTTCCTGTTTCATGTGAGTTCCTCCCATCAAAAAGAGGCAAAGCTTCGTTGCCGTCTCTGTATCATCCAAATCAAACTGCTGCACGCCCGGCAGGCTGCCGGGCGCAAGCCCTTTGGCAAAGAC
Organism: Mitsuokella sp. AF33-22; assembly: GCF_003475755.1. Lineage (NCBI taxonomy): Bacteria > Bacillati > Bacillota > Negativicutes > Selenomonadales > Selenomonadaceae > Mitsuokella > Mitsuokella sp. AF33-22. The sequence goes on from NZ_QRQA01000006.1 coordinate 97,680, forward strand.
GGCCGCCACGTCGTCTCCCGTCATGGGCTCCGCCCGGCCGCGCCAGAGAGAAAGCGCCGGACAGGTGCCATGCGTGCGGCTCTCCGAGAGCAGCAAATCGATGCCCTCCATCTTCGCAGCCACCTGCTCCAAAGAAGCACGTGCCGGCGTCTTTTGCATCAGCACCCAGCCGGCAGGCGAGACGACCGCCACGCCTGTGGCCCCGGCCCGTGTAAACCGCCAGCTGTCCTTCCCCTCCTGGTCCAGCTGGAAGCCGTGGGCGTCACTCTTCACCACGCCGACGCGCAGGCCGTGCGCAAGGAGCCTGGGCAGCAGCCTTTCGATGAACGTGGTCTTGCCCGTGCCCGAAGCCGGGGCCACGATGGAGACGATCGGCACGCGCCTCGTTTCATTGGCGATGCGTCCACGGGCCAGGCGCAGGTCAGCCGGCGTATTTACATTGAAGAACGTGGCGTCTTCATGCTCTACTGTCACGTCGAGATGCGGCGTCTGCTCGATGAGATGGCACAGGCGGTGCTCGCCACGCCGGAGGGCGGCCCGGCACGCCTCAGCGAGCGACTGATGGTAGAAGGCCGCGAGCGGCTGGCGCCGGCCGCCCGCGACGGGCAGCACGGCCTGCGTTCCAGGCCGGCATGCTTCGCGCAGGGGCCGGACGGCCGCAAAGTCGAAGAAGGGCATATCGGAGGATAAAGCCAGCGCCCAGGGTGTCGCCATGCGGGAGAGCCCCGCGGCGAGGCCCGCCATGGGTCCCTGGCGCGGAACATCGTCGCGGCACAGAGAGGCCCCGTATTGTTCCGCCAGGGCCCGGAGCTCGGGCCCCTCTTCTTCCACGCACAGGATGATGGCAGGAAAGTGTTCAGCTCGTGCTTTTTGCAGGATGCGTTCGAGGAGCCCCGTGCCGCCGAGCTGCAAAAAGCGCTTGTCGCGGCCCATGCGGGAGCTCAGGCCGCCCGCGATGATCAGCAGCGTGACATCCGTAAGCGCGACATCCCGGCAGGCTGCGTCGTCTGGGCAAAATTCCTTCAGTTCCTCCAGTGCCTTCAGTTCCTTTATTTGCGCCCGCATTCGCCCGCCTCCCCGCGTAAGATGTCAATGCCGTGGCGCAGAGACGGCAGCACGAAGCCCAGGCATTCCTCCACGGCCTTGGCGCTGCCCGGCAGATTGACGATTAGCGTCCGCTTGCGGATGCCGGCAGCCGCCCGGCTCAGCATGGCGCGCGGCGTGATCCTCAGCGAGAGGGCCCGCATGGCCTCGGGGATGCCCGGCGCCAGCCGCTCGCATACGGCAAGCGTCGCTTCCGGCGTCACATCGCGCACGGAAAAGCCCGTGCCGCCGGTGGTGACGACGAGTGCGATGCCCTCATCGGCAAAGTCCTTCATCTGCTGGGCAATCTCGGCCTTCTCGTCGGGCACGATGACGCGGTGCAATACCGTATAGCCGGCCGCGCGCAGCATGGCCTCGGCCGTGTCGCCGCTCTTGTCCTCGCGCTCCCCGCGGGAGCCCTTGTCACTCGCGGTGATGATGGCCGCCTCAAGCGGCAGGGGGCCTGCCGCAAGCTCCAGCACGTCCCCTTTCCGGATCGTGCCGCCGTGGAGGACTCTGGCAAAGACTCCCTCACGCGGCATGATGCAGTCACCCACCTGCTTGAAGATCTCGCAGTGGCTGTGGCATTTCTTGCCGATCTGCGTGATCTCGAAGAAGACCTGCCCGCAGCGCAGCCTCGTGCCGACGGGCAGCTCCTTGAAGCGGAAGCCGTCCGCCACGACATTCTCGCCGAAGGCCCCGAGCTTTACCTGCGCGCCGCGGCGGCGGAACTCCTCGATCTCCTCGAGCCCCAGGAAGCTTATCTGCCGGTGCCAGTTCCCCGCATGGGCATCCCCCTCGATGCCGTACTCCGTGATGAAGCGCGCCTCTTCCACGGCATGCTTCTGCGTGCCGCGCTTCTCGCTGATGCAAATTGCCTTGATTTCGCCCATTCTCGTTTATCCTCCTACCTGATACATGTAACGGCTGTCCTGTTTCCCGCCTGCCTCCAGAAAATGATGCTCGGCCGGCTTGTTGTAAATGGCCTGGGAGAGCGCCTCCATGAGCGCCCTGTCGTCGGCCCCCGTCCGCAGCAGCTCCCTTGCATCGAGCCCCGTGCCCGCGTGAAGGCAGAGCTTCAGGAAGCCTTCGGCCGTGAGCCTTATCCGGTTGCAGGTCTGGCAGAACTTATGACCCATGGCGTCGATGAAGCCAAGCTGCCCGGCAAAGCCGGCGGGCTGCACGTACTCCGCCGGCCCCCGCAGGCTTTTCTCCTGCCGGACCGGTGAAAACGCACCAAACGCCTCCTGGAGCCTCCTGCGCACCTCGTCCATCGGCATGCCCCGAAGGCCCGCCTCATAGGCACAGCCGACGGGCATCAGCTCGATGTAGCGCACCTTCATCGGCTTTTCTCTGGCAAGCTCCGCCAGCTTCAGCACATCGTCTTCATTGACGCCGATCAGGGGCACGCAGTTGAGCTTCGTATCCCGGAAGCCCGCCTCCTCAAGGGCCCTGAGCCCTTCTTCCACCCGGCCGAGCAGGGGACGGCGCGTCAAAAACGAGAACGTCTCCTCGTCGAGCGAATCCAGGCTCACATTGACGAAGTCCAGGCCCGCGGCGCGCAGATCTGCGGCCATCTCCGGCAGGAGCACCCCGTTCGTGGTCAGGGAAATGACCTCGATGCCCCGCACCCGGCGAATCTCCCGGATGAGGTCCAGGATGCCCTTGCGCACCAGGGGCTCGCCGCCGGTCAGCCGCACCTTGCGCACGCCGAGCGCCGCAAGGGCCCGGACGATTCGCAGGATCTCATCGAAGCGCAGGATGTCCTCATGGCACATCTTCCTTACGCCCTGCTCCGGCATGCAGTAACGGCAGCGGAGATTGCAGCGGTCGGTCACGGAGATCCGCACGTATTCGATTGTTCGTTGAAAACGGTCCTGCATCCTTATCCTTCATCTCCTTAAAGCAATACGACGTCCACTTCGGCACCTTTTTCCAGCTTCCCGGTGCCGGGCGGAATATCCACGAAGGCGTTGCAGCCCGCCGCCGAAAAGAGCGACCCGGAAGCGTGCTGCTCCGGCAGGCGTACCCTGCCCTCCTCGTAAAAGGCCCGGACGAAGCGGCGTCCCCGGCTCTCCTTGGGGAACGCGTCCAAAAGGACGGCCCTGCGGCGCGGCAGCGCCGTTTCCCTGCGGCCGGCCAGTTTCGCCAGGAGCGGGCGGGCAATGAGCTCGAAGGTGGCATAGGCGGCAAAGGGATTGCCGGAGAGCGCCAGCCCCATGGCCGCTTTCAGCCGGTAGCCGATGGCAGGATACCCCGGCTTCATCTGCACGCCCCGGAAGAGCCGCTCGGCGCCCATGTACGTCACCACGTCGTGCATGATGTCTTTCTTGCCGACGGAAACGCCGCCCGTCGTCAGCAAAAGGTCCGCCCACGCGGATTTTTCAGCCAGACGCCTGGCCGCGGGCTCTGCCTCGTCCGGGACGACACCCATCACCGCAACGTCGCAGCCCAGTTCCCGAAGCCTGCCGGCTACGAGAAAGAGGTTGCTGTTGTAGATCTTGCCCGGGGTGAGCGGCGTGCCCGGCATCACGAGCTCGTCGCCGGTGCTGGCCACGGCCACGCGCGGCCGCCGCCAGACGGGCACGCTCGCCACGCCCTGGCTGGCCAGCACGGCGAGCCTTGCGGCCGTGATTGTTTCGCCTGCCGTCACGAGCACGGCCCCGCGGCGGATATCCTCGCCGGCGAAGCAGTAATTTTCATGATGGCGCAGCGGATAGGGAATCCGCACCTCTTCGCCTGCCACCTTCACATCCTCCTGACGGATCACGGCATCCGTGCCCTGCGGCATGGCACCGCCCGTCATGATGCGGACCGTCTCACCCGGATGCACGCGAGCCGCGTAGAAATCGCCGGCGCATTCCTCCCCCGCAAGCCTCAGCCTTGCTGGCTTTGCTGCGTTGGCCCCCGCCGTGTCAGCTGCGATGAGCGCGTAGCCGTCAAGAGGCGAGCGGTCAAAGGGCGGATTGTCAAAGGAAGCCCGTATATCCTCCGCCACGATCCTTCCGAGTGCCTCCGTCAGGGGCACCGCTTCTTTCTGCGGCTGTGGACTGTGCCGAAGCAGCAGCTCCACCGCCTGCTCAAGCGTAATGTCTTCCATGACCACACCTCACTTTCCGAAACTGCAGAAGGGGTAATGACAGGGTTTGCAACCCATGCAGAGACCCCCGACGCCCAAGCGGTCGAGATCGTTTTTCGGGATGTCCTCTCCCGTCAGCAGCCGCGGCAGCACCAGATCGAAGATCGTGGCCGGACTGTACATCACGCAGCCCGGCAGGCCGGCAATCGGCACGCGCCGGCCATCCTTCTCCCAATAGGCCAGCAGGAACATGGCGCCGGGCAGCACCGGCACCCCGTACGTCACCACGCGGCTCGCGGCGGCCCGGATGGCCGCAGGCGTCCGGTCGTCCGGGTCCACGCTCATGCCGCCGGTGCAGAGCACCATATCCATGCCGAGTGCCAGGAGCTCCTCGATCTTCGCCTTCGTGTGCTCCATCACATCATCGGAGAGGCGGTGTTCATCGATCTGCAGGCCGAAGGCCTTCAGCTTGGCAGCGATGACCGGCGTGAACGTATCCTTGATGCGGCCCGCGAAGACCTCTGTGCCGGTCGTGACCACGCCGACCTTCATCTTCCGGTACGGGCGAAGCTCCATGAGCGGTTTGTCTCCGGCCAGCTTTCGCACCGCCTCCATCTTCTCCTTGTCGATGACGAGCGGGATCACGCGCATGCCCGCGAGCTTCGTACCCTTCTTCACGGGGAAATGCTGGGGAATGGTGGCAATGGCGATATCGCCAATCCCGTTGATGGCCGCGAGACGCTCCTCATCCACATGGAAAACGCCGTCATGCTGAGCCGTCAGCTCGATCTTGCCCTCCTTGGGCTCTGAGGCGGCCATGCCCTGGTTCTGCGTGAGCTGGCGCAGGATCTCCGCGCCTTCATTCTCATGGAGTTTTGTGCCGTCATTTTCCCAGACGAAGATGTGGTCCTTGCCCATGGAGAGGAGGACCGGTATATCCTCTTCCTGTATCACATGGCCCTTGCGGAAACGCGCATCCTTCGTCACGCCACGGATGATCTGGGTCAGGTCATGACAGAGCACCTTGCCGACAGCCTCTTCCACCCGTATTTCTTTCATAAAAAATCTCTCCTTATCTAAAACACACGCTTCATCTAAAACACACGCTTCAGCGTCCGCGCCGGCGGGACAGCCAGGCATTCATGGCCACCACGAACACCAGCGAAAAGATCACCAGACAGACGGCCCACTGGAAGGCCAGATCGTAATCATTGGCCTGCACGGCCGCGTAAATGGCCGTGGACATGGTCTGTGTCACGCCGGGGATATTGCCGGCGAACATGATGGTCGCGCCGAATTCCCCGAGCGCCCGGGTAAAGGACAGCACCACGCCCGCGAGGATGCCCTGCCGGGCATTCGGCAGCAGCACATGCCAGAAGATCCGCCACTCGGAAATCCCCAGGGTCCTGGCCGCATAGAGGATATTCTGGTCGAGCTGCTCAAAGGCGCCCCGCGCCGTCCGGTACATGAGCGGCAGGGACACGACGACGGCGGCGATTACCGTTGCCTTCCAGGTGAAGACCAGCGAGACATCGAACTGCAGCAGAAACTGCCCGATCGTGCTGCGCTTGCCGAAGGCCAGCAGCAGGAAGAAGCCGACCACCGTGGGCGGCAGCACCATGGGCAGCGTCAATATTGCATCGGCCACCCCCTGCCCGTGCCGCAGCCGCGTGACCCCGTAGGCCGCGCCGATGCCGGCAAAGAAGGTGATGAAGGTGGCGGCAAGAGCCGTCTGCAGCGTTACAATCAGAGGACTCCATTCCATAACACACCTCACCTTTCCAGGAGAATCAACTGCTCAGGCGGGAAGTACAGATAAAGCTCCTGCCCCGCTGCCGACTGCCAGAAATCCTTGTCGACTTCCCAGCGGATGGGCTTTCCCCTGCTGCCAGCCCGGCGCACCATGACCAGATACGAAAAGGTATCCTCGATGACCTTCATGACTTCCATCCGGAAGGTGTTTTCACCCGGCCCCTGCCGGTACGCGAGGAAATGGGCGCGCAGGCCGACGTACTTCAGCCCCGCGGGCACCTCATCCGCCGCCTTCAGGGAAAGATCCCACTCCTCCGCCCGCAGCGTCTTTTCCCCCTCGCGGCGGGCAGAGGAAACGTTCTTGCAGCCAGTCAAAAGCGTCGCCGCCAGCGTCTGTGGCTGATGAAAGAGCTCATGCCGGCCGCTCATGGCCTCAAAGCGGCCCCGGTTCATGACTCCGATGCGGCTGGCCAGGCGGTACACCTCATTGCGGTCATGCGAGACGAGGATGGCCGCATCGTCATAGCTTTGCAAAAGGTCCATGAGCTCAAGCTCCATCTGCCACTTGAGGAAGCTGTCGAGCGCCGAAAAGGGCTCATCGAGGAGCAGCAGTTCAGCCGCCGAGGACAGGACGCGGGCAAAGGCCACCCGCTGCTGCTGCCCGCCGGAAAGCTCAGACGGATACGCATCCTCCAGCCCCTGAAGGTCAAAGCGTTTTAGGCTGTCCTGCATCTTGGCTCTTTTTTCCGCCTCACTGCCCACCGCGCCAAACAGGATGTTCTCGGCAATGGTCATGTTGGGAAACAGGGCGTAATTCTGGAAGAGGTAGCCCACCCGGCGCCGCTGAGGCGGAAGATTGATGCCCGCCTTACTGTCAAAGAGCGTGCGCCCGTTCAGCACGATGCGCCCTTCATCCGGCCGCTCGATGCCTGCAATGCACTTGAGGGTCATGCTCTTGCCGCAGCCCGAGGCCCCCAAGAGCGCAAAGACTTCATTCTTGACCGCAAAATCCACGCTGAGTTCGTAGTCGCGCAGCCTCTTGCGGATGGAAACATCCAGTTCCATATGTTCCTCCCTCGACTCTCCTACATCCAGCAAAAACAGGCAAGAAACCGGCCCTGCCGATTTCCTGCCCGTCCGTGCCGTGCTCACTTGCACGTAAAGCCATATTTCTCAAAGATCTTCTTGGCCGCATCCGAGGATGTAAAGGCGAGAAAGTCTTTGGCCTCGTCCGGATGCTTCGTCCCCTTGATGACGGCAGCTGGATAGATGACCGGCTTGTGCGAGCCCGCAGGGGCCTTGGCGGCCACCTTCACCTTATCGGAAACGGCCGCATCCGTGGCATAGACCACGCCGCAGTCAGCATCGCCCGTCTCCGTCCAGGACAGCACCTGACGCACATCGGAGCCGTAGACGGCCTTGGCCTTCACTTGATCCAGGATGCCGAGCTTCTTGAGGATTTCCTCCGTGTACTGCCCGACCGGGACGCCCTTGGGCTCGCCTAGCGCCACATGCTGGATGTCGCTGCGGATCAGGTCCTCAAAGGACTTTATATCCTTGCCGCCCTCTTTCGGCACCACCAGCACCACTTCATTTTCCAGCAGGTCCTTGCGGGTGCCCTCAACGAGATTGCCGCTGTCCTGCAGGGCATTCATCTGCTTCTGGGCGGCCGAGTAGAAGAGGTCCGTCTCTCCACCGTTCTCAATGGCCTGCTGCAGCGCGCCGCTGCTGCCGAAATTGAACACGAGCTTGACGCCGGGATGATCCTTTTCGTAGGTGTCGGCCAGCTCCTTCATCACGTCCGTCAGGCTCGCGGCGGCAGCCACGTGCAGCTCCACCGGCTGCGCGTCCTTCGCCGGAGCCTTGCCGCTTGCCGGCGCCGACGCCTGCTCTCCGCCGCAGCCCGCCATGAGCAGCATCAAGGCGGATACACACAGGACCAAAAACTTTTTCATACCAAAATCCCCTTTTCGCGTCTTGAGGTAAACACACGCAAAAAAGACTGCCCCTCCGTTATACGCGCAAGGGCAGCCCGAATCCCACAAGACAGGGGTGCACTTCGCTCCTTTTCAAACACGGAAGGCCCGGGGATTTCTCCCCAAACCCTGTGGACGCAACCGCGCCCAGGCTCAGCATCATGGCCAGGCTTTAGATGCTTTCGCTCGGAGGATGTTCTTTTTCGTATTACGTATTATTTTATTACGAAATCCCGTTTTTGACTGTGATTTTTGTTACACATAGCAGCAAACTTTATCCTTTGACATTATGGATGATCCGAATTTCTTATATACTATATCGAGTTCTCTATGATATACTAGTTTCGTTGCTGCCTCTATGCCGGAAACGGAAAGAAGGTTTGCTTCGTGAGCATGGACGTTTTCTTGATGTCCGTTCTTGCTGGTGTCGTATCGTGTGCCATTTGGTACGGCATTCAGAAATGGTTAGAGCGGTAGCAGCAATACGTTCTAGCCTGTGTGCAGCCAGCTTGGCTTGTCTGAGCTGGCTGTTTTTATACAAAAAAGCCCTAGGGGTGTGCCACCCTAGGGCCTTCGTCTACTTCCATAGACGTTTTCTTGATCAAGCTTAGTATATCATATTACATAGTCTGATGCAAAGCTTTTCTCGGTGAAAGATTTGCCCTTCAGTCAATAAACGTTTCGGTAGTATTTGGTTTTTAACGTGCGAACCATTGCGATATATCGTACCCTACAGGCTTTATATTCGCCCTGTTCCAGATGCCTGAGGCACGGGGAAAGATACTGCCGCCAGATCTGCTGGTAGATGTCAGCGGCATGTGCCAGTCCGTCGATGCGGCTCACGATAGCCGGTGCAATCGCATAGTATTCGGCGATCAGGGCCTCTCCATCCGGCTGCTTCGTCAGCCAGTTGTCCCGGAACCGGCGGAACATCGTCAGCTCGTAGCAGTCGTCGGGCTTGCCAAAGCTCTGACACACGGCCGTCGTGATAAAGCATCCCGAAGACTTCTTTTTCGTTTCAGCATCCGTTTTGGCAGCGGGATTGGATAATTTTCCCTGCAGCCGTGCCAGGTTTTCTTTGGCAGTATCACTCCCCTGCTCCATTGCTTTTTGATACCATTTCATGGCTTCTTGATCATCCTGCTTCACACCCAGGCCATTCGCATACAAATTACCGATGCTGTTCAGGGCAAAAGCGTTGCCTTGCTCTGCTGCTTTTACGTACCAGCTCATGGCCTCTTCATAGTTTTGCTCTACTCCTTGCCCCCAATAATATAGATTGCCAATATTATTTTGAGCAGCAGCATTGCCTTGGGCGGTGGCCTTTTGATACCACTTCATGGCTTCTTTGTAGTCTTTTTTTACCCCTTGCCCATAATGATACAGATAACCGATATTATTTTGGGCAGCGGCATTGCCCTGCGCTGCGGCCTTCTGATACCAGTTCATGGCCTCACCATAATCTTGTTTTACCCCTAGGCCCTGATCATACAAATACCCGATATCCTGTTGAGCAGACGCATCGCCTTGAGCAGCGGCCTTTTGATACCACTTCATGGCTTCTTGATAATCTTGCTTCACTCCTCGGCCATTATAATACAAATTGCCAATGCTTTCTAAAGCAAAACCATTATCCTGAGCGGCTGCCTTCCGATACCATTTCATGGCTTCTTTGTAGTCTTGCTCTACTCCTTGCCCCCAATAATATAGATTGCCAATATTATTTTGAGCAGCAGTATTGCCTTGGGCGGCGGCCTTTTGATACCACTTCATGGCCTCTTGATAATCCCGTTCCACGCCTTGGCCCTGATCATACAGATAGCCAATCCAGTTTTGTGCAGCAGCATCGCCCTGGTCTGCTGCTTTTCGGTACCATCTCATGGCTTCCTGGTAATCTTGTTCCACGCCCCTTCCCCAATAATATAAAAGACCAAGCCAATAGAAAGCAGAGGTGTCACCTTGGGCGGCAGCCTTCTGGTACCACGTCATGGCTTCTTTGTAGTCCTGCTTCACGCCACGACCATTATCGTACAGATAACCAAGCCAGGTTTGAGAAGCAGCATTGCCTTGTCGTGCCGCTTTCTGGAACCACTTCATCGCCTCTTCATAATTTCGTTCGACGCCCCGCCCGTAATAGTACGAACAGCCAATATTATTTTGCGCGGCAGCATAGCCTTGTTCTGCGGCCTTCCGGTACCACGCCGCAGCCTTTTCATCGTCTTGGGGCACGCCTTGTCCATGATCATACGCGTAACCAATCTGAAATTGAGCATCCGCATTGCCCTGGCCTGCTGCCTGCCAATACCAGCGGAACGCTTCCTGCTCATCCTTTTTAGCATCGATGCCCTGGCGATAGCGTTCCCCCAGCGCGAGCTGTGCTTCCAGCGAGCCCTGTGCTGCCGCTTTCTTGTAAAGTTGCAGGCCTTTGCGGATACTCTTCGGGACGCCCTGTCCCTCAAGATACATCTCGCCAAGCCGAAGCAGCTCTTCTATCGATTCGTCCGGCACGGCAAATTTCTCTGACCGTTCCTGCGGCCGTTCCTTTGTTTGCTTTCCTTTGTGGCCATGAGCATGAAGCTCGTCATAAAATACGCCGAATTCCTTATCCCACAAGATGAAGGATGTCTTGTCGCCTTTGAGCTGCCCGAATATCCGGTACGGACGATTTCCGGCGCAGATGTTCCTGGCGATATCCCGGTCGAGCTTCAGGCTGATGCTCGGCGACGTGAGCTTTTCTTTCACATAAGCGAACGGCTTTACGTCAAAGGTCAGCAGCTGCGTGTGGATGTCGTAGCTGTTGCGGTCCGGCAGGCAGAGGCCCAGGGGCAGGACGGGCATTTTTTCCATGCGGTCCTGCAAATCGCGTTCCGTTTCATACGGGAATTTTTCCCAGCAGACGGGGTGCATGGGGATTTCTTCCGTGCCGTGCTTCAGCGCAATGGTATTGTAATCGCAATAGACCTTCTTGTCGAAAACGCGCAGACCGCCCACAAGTTCATCGTCGACGACGTCATGACCCGTGATGTTCTCGGCATAAAAAGCACGGATATTGTTGGAGAAGTGGATCCTGTCGTTGCGGTCGATGTGGTGCAGCGGGAAGACAATCTTCGTATAGCCGTCCTGCCGTCTGGCGTCGAGGATCGCGTAGCCCAGATGGACCTTCGGCATGGCGGCAATCCGCCTCGCATATTCTTCGTCCGTCTCAAATACGTCCTGCGCGAGTTCATCCGTTTCCTGGTTCTTTTCCATCTGGCGGGAAAAGTCCCCGTCGATCTGCAGGGGATCGATGCTGTTCGAGAAAATGTCCGGCGCCGCCCCGGATGAGGCCGGAGCCCCGCCTTCCGACGATTGATTGTTCTGGTATTGCTTCACCAGCCCCATATCGGCGGTTTCAAACGCTGCCAGTTCATAGCGGCGCTTCTTGAAGGAAATCGCATACCACAGGGTTATCTCAAACAGGGCATCCAGACAGGCTTTTCTGTCCGCTGCCGCAATCTCATTTCCCTCATGGACACCAAGATTCGAGATGCGCCGGACCTGATGGAACAGCCTGCTGCGCTTGGCATCGAGTATCCCCAGGTCGTTGAGCTCGTTGATATTGCTGAACAGGTCCCGCTGCGTCGCCCCGAGGTCCTTGGCCATGTGTTCAAGTGCCATTCTCGCCTTCAATAAAGCAGCATGCGCATCGGCCGCCTGGCCGGCTTCGTCACAAAGCGCAAAGAGCCCGGGGAAATTCCCCTGCAAAAACTGGAATCGGGATTCGGTCATTTTGTCACATCCTATCACGTACATGTTAATCAAATATTAATTCGACAAGCGTGCCGGATATCCTGCTTTCTATCTTCGTTCCTGGGCGCTCCCCCACGCTCACGGCTCAGTCCATTTCTCTAAAATCTTGACACATGCTTAGCTTTGTATGTTCTTGTCATTACAATGTAATTGCGATACAATATAAGTATGGAGGTGAATGATATGTCTACAGCTTTACTGCAGGTACGCGTCGACGAGGCTTTGAAGCATCGTGTCGACCAGAGACTGAAACGGATGGGCTTGACGACGAGCGGGGCCGTGAATCTGCTGCTCCATCAGATTGATATTCAGGGGAAAATCCCCTTTGATATCGTGGATCGTCCGAATGATTTGCATCAGGCCGTTCGTGACATCAATGACGGTGTCGGATTAAGCAAGGTGTATCATGATACGGATACACTCTATAAGGATTTGGGCATATGATGCTGGAGATTCAGTTCTACACGCAGTTCAAACGCGACATCAAACGGGCTAAGAAGCGCCACATGGACATGTCTCTGACATGTCTCTATTGAAGTACGTGATTGACAAGCTTCAAGCCTGTGAGCCGCTGGAAGAGAAATATCGCGATCATGCGCTCGGGGGTGAATATGCCGGCTTTCGAGAGTGTCATATCCAGCCAGACTGGCTGCTGGTATACAAAATTGTAGAAGAACGGTTGATTTTAGTATTGGCCAGAACAGGAACACATAGCGATGTGTTTAAAGGCTATTAAATTAAAAAGGAGATGTCTTCATGGGCATCTCCTTTTGTGTTTAGGGGGAAAATGCTCTGGACCCTTTGGACCGTTGGCGGATAAAGACAGCAGAAAACGGAGCCTGCTCCTTAGAGCATCCTGTTAATTCTTTGAATCAGGCTTCTTTGTTGTTCATTTAATATTTTTACTATATTACTTTGCGAAAGAGCATCGCCTTGGTTCGCAGCTTTCCGGTACCACGTTATAGCCTGTTCATAGTCTTGTTTCACACCTCGTCCATGATCATACGAGTAACCAATCCAATATTGCGCATCCATATTGCCCTGATTTGCCGCCTGCAAATACCAGTGAAATGCTTCTTGCTCATCTTTCTCTACACCAATGCCCTGGCAATAGCAATTACCTAAAGCGAGTTGTGCTTTCAGTGATCCTTTTTCTGCCGCTTTCTTATAGTTATGAATACTATTCGGATTTTCGTTATAAAATACGCCGAGTTCCTTATCCCACAAAATGAAAGATGTCTTATCACCTTTCAGTTGCCCGAATATCCGGTACGGACGATTCCAGGTACAGATTTTCCTAGCGGCATCACGATTAAACTTCAAGGTAATACTTGGAGACGTGAGTTTTTCTTTCACATAGGCGAACGGCTTTACGGCAAAGGTCAGCAGCTGCGTGTGGATGTCGTAGCTGTTGCGGTCCGGCAGGCAGAGGCCCAGGGGCAGGACAGGCATCTTTTCAATACGGTCCTGCAAATCGCGTTCCGTTTCATACGGGAATTTCTCCCAGCAGACGGGGTGCATGGTGATTTCTTCCGTGCCGTGCTTCAGCACGATGGTGCTGTAATCGCAGTAGACTGTCTTGTCGAAAACGCGCAGGCCGCCCACGAGTTCATCGTCGACGACGTCATGACCCGTGATGTTCTCGGCGTAGAAGGCCCGGATATTGTTGGAAAAGTGGATGCGGTCGTTGCGGTCGATGTGGTGCAGCGGGAAGACGATCTTCGTGTAGCCGTCCTGCCGTCTGGCGTCGAGGATTGCGTAGTCATTGACTTATACCTGTTTTACGGGTATAATGGAACCATGATAATTAGTTTTCGCGATAAAGAAACCGCCAAAGTCTATCAGCAGGAGTTCTCTAAAAAACTCCCACAGTCTATTCAGCGACTTGCACTACGAAAATTAATGATGATTGATAATGCCAGTTCTGTAAACGATTTACGGATTCCACCGGCCAATCATTTGGAACAGCTTTCTGGCCAAAGAAAGGATAAATACAGCATTCGCATCAACAAGCAATATCGAATTTGCTTCAGAGTGGACAGTGGCAATCAGTTCTATGATGTGCAAATCGAAGATTATCATTGAAGCAGAGGTGATTGAACATGAGAAATACGATTCCAACGCCAACGATATCCGAAATCTTATGGGAAGAATTCATGGAGCCGATGGGGATATCCGCTTATCGACTGGCTAAAGATATCCATGTACCCGTATCAAGGATCCAGGAAATCCTGCGCAACAAACGCAAGATTACGATCGATACGTCCCTGCGTCTCGGCAAGTATTTCGGCGTCAGTGATCGATATTTCATCGATCTTCAGAATGATATTGATATTCGCAACCAAAAGGCTTGCCTAAAAGCAGAACTCGATAAAATCGAACCATGCATTGCCTGATCATCAGGTCAGGCGCTCCGAAAGTACGTACAAACCAATAAGACTCGTAAAAAGCCAGCATCAAGCTAACCGTTTCGTACAGGCTCACAGACTGCTTCATCCTTCATAGCGAAGGATGACATATCTATGACCGTTTAAATCCTGGATAGCATAAATGCTGGCTTTTTGCAATAAACAATGAACGTTTTAGTAGTATCTGGCTTTTAGCGTCTGAAGCATATTTTTTACTTGGTTGACACTCCCCATGCGTAAACGCAGGGGATTCTTAATTCAACGACCGTTGCGAATCGACCTAAGCCTATTCGTCTTACACAATCTCCAAAAGCGTGAATTCCCGTGTGTCCCACGGTATTTGTGTATGTGAATGCTTGTTATCTTTACAGCCGTAAGGTCTTTAAATTACGACAGGTTGATACACGCAACCTCAACCCGCTAAGAACTGGTTGCTCACAATGAGCCTTGGTTTTCGATTCGTCCAGTATCTATTCTGGCAGGGCTTCTCCTTTCTTTTGTATTCTTTAGGTTAAGTTCATTATACTACGAAAGCCGGCAGTTGTCCGCCTTCAATTACTTACGTAAATTCGGCGGACGCGCCTTATATCCCCAGCCCTAAAGGGTGGGGTTTTACGGCACTCGTCGATAATTTTTCCTGCAGCTGTGCCAGATTCTTTTTCGCCGCGTCAATCACGCGCAGGCCGCCCACGAGTTCATCGTCGACGACATCGTGACCCGTGATGTTCTCGGCGTAGAAGGCTCAGATATTGTTGGAAAAGTGGATTCTGTCGTTGCGGTCGACCTGCCTTCGTTTCCTCTGCGCGGCTGCTCCGGCAGGAAAAATGTGCTGGCTGTAGAATGTATGGAAAGAGATACGTCGGACAAGCGGTGAAAGCAGGGATTATCTATGGAACTTCAGGAGCAGCAGGCGCGCGCAATCGTGCAGGAAATCAACACGGTCCTGCCGCAGAAAATCAATCTGATGAACAAGGAAGGGATCATCATCGCGAGCACGGACCCGGAGCGCGTCCAGACCTTTCATGGCGCGGCGGCCCGCATTATAAAGGACAATCTCGATGAGCTGCGCATCTATCGGGATGACGAGTACCCCGGCGCGCGGCCCGGCACGAATTTCATGCTGCAGGTCGAGGGCGAGCCAATCGGCGTGCTCGGCATCACGGGGCCCTATGAGAGCATCCTGCCGCTCGCGAATGTCATCCGCAAGATGACGGAGCTGCTCGTGCACGAGCAGGAGTATCAGCGCCTGCAGAACCATTTGCAGCAGCAGCGTCAGCTTTTCCTGCGCGAGCTCCTGGACCACAGCGAGACGTTCCTCTCCAAGGAGCAGATTGAACGCGGCCATATGCTCGACATCGATCTCAGCGTGCCGCGCCGCATCGTCGTGGCGGATTTCGAGGAGATCCCGGACCCAAGTCGTGCGAATGATATCTTTTCGCAGCTTGAGATGGAGGCGCAGCGCCTCGATGCGGCCTGCTGCACGCTCGCGACGAGCCAGATGATCGTATTCCTGACGGACATCCGCTCGCAGGAGCAGCTGCGTGCCTTTGCCAGGAGGCTCCTGGCCTGTGCGCAGAGCCGCGGCGCCGAACTCTGCCTCGGACTGGACTCCCCCGCCGCCGACAACACGAAGCTCCGGCAGGCCTTTGAGCAGGCACGCAAGGCCCTCTATTCGTGCCATCGCAAGGGCACGGTGCGCATCAAGGGGTACGATGAGATCAACATGGAAATCTTCGCCGACCTCATCCCGCTGACGGCCAAGCGCGAGTATGTCAAGAAGATTTTCCACGGCTATTCGCCGCTTGAACTCGCCGACGCCATCCATACCCTGGAATGCTTTTTCGAGCATGACGGCTCAATCACGCAGACGGCCGCGGCGCTCTACATCCACAAGAACACGCTGCAGCAGCATCTCAAAAAGATCGCGGCGCGCACGGGCTATGACCCGCGTTCGCTGCGCTGCAGCGCGGTGTTCTACGTCGTCCTCTACTTCTATCAGGATCTGCATCTCGCAGGCTTCCATGAAGACAGCTGACCAGACGGCAAAAACAGAAAAGCGCAGCAAACGCGCATAACACCGCCGAACACATCATCTTTCAATAGTACCATATACATAAATATCCAATAATATATGGTATCTGTACTATACAACCTCCTCGTTTTCGCGTGCTATACTATATATGAAATTAATTATAGCATGCATACAATAAATGGTATGCGCATTGTAAAAGGAGGTTTTATCATGACAGGAATACCCCTTCTGATCACATTCTTCCTCGCCATTGTCCTAATGATTGTTGCGATTTCCAAATGGAAAATCCATCCGTTCCTTTCGCTGATGGGTACGTCGCTCCTGCTGGCCATCGTCGTGGGCCTGCCGCTCGCCAAGATTCCGGGCATCATCGGCGCCGGCTTCTCGGGCACGTTCGCGAGCATCGGTATCGTCATCATCCTCGGCGCCTTGATCGGCCTGATCCTTGAGCGCACGGGCGCCGCCATCCGGCTGGCCGATGTCGTCATCCGCTGCGTCGGTGAGAAGCACCCGCAGCTCGCGATGATGCTCATGGGCTGGATTGTCTCGATTCCGGTCTTCTGCGACAGCGGCTTCGTCATCCTGAACCCGATCCGCAAGGCCATCTGCAAGAAGATCAAGGGCATCAGCCCCGTCGGCATGGCCGTTGCCCTCTCGGGCGGCCTCTACACCTCGCACGTCTTCATCCCGCCGACGCCGGGCCCGATTGCCGCGGCCGGCTCGCTGGGCGTCGCCGACAATCTGGCGGCCGTCATCCTCGTCGGTGTCTGCGCCTCCATTCCGGCTTTGCTGGCCGTTTACTTCTTCTCGCTGCACATCGCCAAGAAGAACATCCCCGTCAAGGAGACGAGTGAGGAGGATGCCGCGGCCGAGAAGGATTACGATGAACTCGTCAAGAGTTTCGGCAAGCTGCCGGGCGCAGCTTCTTCGTTCGCCCCGATTGTCATCCCGATCCTGCTCATGGCACTCGGCTCCATCGTCACGATGGCCGGCATGCAGGGCGTCATGGCCACGGGCATCAAGTTCCTCGGCACGCCGATCATCGCACTGACGGTTGGCCTGTTCTTCGCCGTGTACCTTCTGGTTGCCACGGGCAAGATGAAGGATTTCTACGATGTCACGGATGAGACGATGAAGACCGTCGGCCCGATCCTCTTCATCACGGCAGCCGGCGGCGTGCTCGGCAAGGTCATCACGGCGGCGGGCTTCGTCGAATTCATGAAGGCCAACGCCGATTTCCTCGCGAGTGTCGGCATCTTCTTCCCGTTCCTGATCTCGGCTATCCTTAAGACGGCACAGGGCTCCTCCACCGTCGCCATCACGACGACGGCCGGCATCATGGGCATGTTCTCCGATTCGGCTTCCATGATGACGGCGCTCGGCCTCAATACGGAAATGGCCGCGCTGCTCACGGTCATGGCCATCGGTGCCGGTGCCATGACGGTATCGCACGCCAACGACAGCTATTTCTGGGTCGTCACGAACTTCACGGGCATAGACCCGCAGGACGGCTACCGCACGCAGACGATGATGACGCTCGTCGTCGGCATTGTCTCGATGCTCGCCATCTTCCTGGCTTCCCTCATCCTGCTCTGATGTTTCGCCGGTGTTTTCAGGTTCGTTCCTGATTCCAAGGAGGGTTGTCTATGAATATCGTGATTTCGATTGATTCGTTCAAGGGCTGCATGTCCTCGATGGATTCCGGCAGGGTCCTGCAGAAGGCCATCCATGACGTTTACCCTGAAGACCATGTCCAGGTGTTCCCGCTGGCCGACGGCGGCGAAGGCACGGTCGACGCGATGACGCAGGGGCTGCACGGCCGCATTGTCGAAGTTCCCGTCACGGGGCCGCTCGGCACGAGAATCACGAGCCGCTACGGCTTCCTGCCGGATACGAAAACGGCAATCATCGAGATGGCCGATGCCTCGGGGCTCACGCTCGTACCGCCAGAGAAGCGCAACCCGCTTCACACGACGACGTTCGGCCTCGGCGAGCTGATCCTCGCGGCCATGGACCACGGCTGCCGTCACTTCATCATCGGCATCGGCGGCAGTGCGACGAACGACTGCGGCCTCGGCATGCTGACGGCGCTCGGCTTCCGCTTCCAAAAGGCCGACGGCAGTCCCGCGGGCATCATGGGCGGAGATCTCGCTGAGGTCGCCTCCCTCGATATGGCGCAGGCCGATGCCCGCCTCAAAGACTGCACGTTTGAGATTGCCTGCGATGTCACGAACCCGCTCTGCGGCGAGGAGGGCTGCTCGCGCGTGTTCGGCCCCCAGAAGGGCGCGACGGAAGCAATCATCCGGCGCATGGATGGCGACATCCACCGCTTTGCGGAACTTGCAGAGAAGCAAAGCGGCATCGAAGGCCAAAAGCTGCCCGGTGCCGGCGCGGCCGGCGGCCTGGGCTTTGCGTTCCACGTGTTCCTGCACGGTGCACTGACGCCAGGCGTCGACCTCATCCTTTCCGCCATCGGCATCGACAAGGCACTCGCCGAAGCGGACCTGCTCGTGACAGGCGAAGGCCGCATGGACCAGCAGACCGCCATGGGCAAGGCCCCGGCCGGCGTCGCCCAGCTCGCCAAGGCCTGCCAGCCCCGCTGCCTGACGGTGGCGCTCTGCGGCTGCGCAACGCGCGAAGCCGAACGCGTCAATCAGCACGGCATCGACGCGTATTTCCCGATTCTGCACGCCCCCATGACGCTCGAGGAGGCCATGAGCCGCACGACCACCGAGCAGAATCTCCGCCAGACCATGCAGCAGGTCATGCACCTCGTCCATGCCAGCAGATCGGTCTAAAGGCAAAAATCACCAGAATGCAACGGGAGCATCCCGTCAACCCATGCAGGTTGAGACGGGATGCTCCCGTTTTTCGCCTCCATGGACCCCTTTCGGCCCTTCGGGCCACACCCGGGGATGCCCCCGGCATCCCGCGCTTCGCGCCCGTGCGCGGGGCTACGACGCTTGCAAGGGCTTGCAGTTGAGTTTTGTTCTTCCCCGCTCTCCATGGACCTCTTCCGCCCCTTCGGGGCACCTTCCCCGTGCGTGGGGAAGGCTGCGCAGCTTGCTGCGCTGGTTGTTCTGCCGAAGGGCAAGAGCCCAAGCGGAGGGATGTATTCCGCCTGGAGGCACGCAGCGATTGCCCGCAGGGATGGGGCCCACACCAAAGGCTCTTCACTCCGGATGTCAGAACGCCGCGGCAGGCGGCGAAGTACCTTTGCTGCTCATAGTCAGTTGGGTCACATTTAGCTGCGCGCTGAAGCCGGAATGCATCCCGCAGCGTCTTTTACATCTGTTTACATCGAGCCTGCGCGTCACGGCTTGCAGGCTCCCCTTCAGTCGGCTGCGCCGACAGCTTCCCCG
This sequence comes from Mitsuokella sp. AF33-22, assembly GCF_003475755.1. NCBI lineage: Bacteria > Bacillati > Bacillota > Negativicutes > Selenomonadales > Selenomonadaceae > Mitsuokella > Mitsuokella sp. AF33-22. The sequence continues at coordinate 117,161 of NZ_QRQA01000006.1, forward strand.
ACCTCATCCGTCAGCCTTCGGCTGCCACCTTCCCCAGAGGGGAAGGCTTTAGGGACGCCGACCGACTTCGCGTAGCGTTGCTCCCTCGTCCCCGCCTTTCACATTTAGCTGCGCGCTGAAGCCGGAATGCATCCTGCAGCGTCTTTTACGTCTGTTTACATCGAGCCTACGCGTCACGGCTTGCAGGCTCCCCTTCAGTCGGCTGCGCCGACAGCTTCCCCAAAGGGGACGCCGACCGACTTCGCGTAGCCTTGCTCCCTCGTCCCCGCCTTTTTACGTTTAGCTGCGCGCTGAAGCCGAGATACATCCTGCAGTGACCTTAATCGTGCGTAAAAATTTATCCATGGACTCATTGCGGGGATATTATCTAGGTTGAAATCATCCTATCTCTACGATACAATAAAGAAAGAGGTGATAATTATGAATATCAATACGGATAATCTCATTCCCATGACCGAAGCTAATCAGAACTTTTCAAAGGTTGCCCGCATGGTGGACCAGAAGGGGTCTGTCCTTATTCTGAAAAACAATGTGCCGCGCTATCTGGTTCTGGATTTCCAGAAGATACAGGAGGAGTCGACCATGGCAGACGAAGATGTCATGGCCGTTTCCCGCCGGCTCATGAAGGAGAATAAAGAAGCATACGAGGTGCTTGCCAAATGATTCGGCTGACAAAGCATCAAGTCATCCAGATGCATGAAGAACTCCTCTCGTACACCGGCGGAACAGAAGGAGTGCGCGATGAAGGATTGCTGGAAAGCGCTCTTGCGTCTCCATTCATGATGTTTTCTGGCACTGAGCTGTTCCCGTCTCTTGAGGAAAAAGCAGCTCGCCTTTGCTACGGACTCGTAAAGAACCATGCCATGGTCGATGGCAACAAAAGGATTGGTGCGCATTGTATGCTTGTGTTCCTGGCGATAAATGGACAGACGTTGACCTATACGCAGGAAGAGCTATGGACCATCATTTTGGCTATTGCTTCTGGGGATAGAACACAAAGCGATCTTCTCGACTGGATCAAACGGCATGAAACGGCTTGAAAGAAACGTACTATTCATGTATCCATGGACCCCTTTCGGCCCTTTGGGGCACACCCGGGGATGCCACCGGCATCCCGCGCTTCGCGCCCCCGTGCGCGGGGCTATGCTGCATGTAAAGACTTGCAATCGATCATTGTTCATGCCCACCAGTTCAAGGACCTCTTCCGGCCCTGCGGGCCACCTTCTCCGTGCGCGGAGTACGATGCTTGATACTTTCTGCAAACTGGTTTCCTTCATATGCTATCCGCCCATGGACCCCTTTCGGCCCTCCGGGCCACTTTCCCCGTGCGCGGGGACAGCACGCGAATTGCGGCGTTCTTGTTCTGCCGAAGAAAATGAGCCCAAGCGGAGGGATGTATTCCGCCTGGAGGCGTGCAGCGATTGCCCGCGATCGCATGGAGGGGACGAGGGAGCATAAGCGGAGCGTTGGCGCCTGGCGTTAAGAAGGGATTTTTTCCTTGCCAACTTCCTGACGAATAGGCGTCGTTCAAGCAGCGCGCGTTTCGCACATTCGTCGGGCTTCGTTAGAAAGGAAAAAAACCTTTAGCCAGCCGACTTTGCGCAGCGTTGCTCCCTCGCCCCCGCCTTTTTTCGTTTAGCTGCGCGATGAGGTGCAAAACGAGCCCGACAGGAGGGGAATCCTGCCGGGCTCGTTTTTTACTGCAATATGGATGAAGCGTTATTTGAGGACGGCGCCGGTGCTGGCTGACGTCGTGAGTTTGGCGTAGCGGGAGAGGTAGCCGGTCTTGATCTTGGGTTCCGGCTTCTTCCAGTTGGCCTTGCGCTTGGCGAGCTCTTCGTCGCTGACGGCGAGCGAGAGGCTGCGGTTCGGGATGTCGATGGTGATTTCGTCGCCGTCTTCGATGAGGGCGATTGGGCCGCCCTCCATGGCCTCAGGCGAGATATGGCCGACGCAGGCACCCTGGCTGGCGCCGCTGAAGCGGCCGTCGGTGATGAGGCCGACCTTGAGGCCGCGTCCCGTGATGACAGCCGTCGGGTTGAGCATTTCCTGCATGCCCGGGCCGCCCTTCGGGCCCTCGTAGCGGATGACGACGACATCGCCGTCGTGGATGTCGCCGGCCATGATGGCGTCGCAAGCCTCCGTCTCGGAGTTGTAGCACTTGGCCTTGCCCGTGTACGTCAGCATGTCGGCAGCAACGGCCGAAGCCTTGACGACGGCGTAGTCCGGCGCGAGGTTGCCCTTGAGGATGGCGATGCCGCCTTCCTTGCGGTACGGGTCATCAACGCTGTGGATGACCGTGCGGTTGAGGACCTCGGCATTCTTGATGCGGTCGCCGACCGTGCCCGTGATCGTCAGGGCGTCGAGGTGGATGAGGCCCTTCTTGGAGAGCTCATGCATGACGGCCGGGATGCCGCCAGCCTCGTTGAGGTCGGTCATGTGATGCTTGCCGGCCGGGCTGAGCTTCGTGATGTACGGCGTGCGGCGCGAGATCTCGTCGAAGAGCGGTGCCGGCAGCTCGATGCCGGCCTCGTGTGCGATGGCCGTGAGATGCAGGACCGTGTTCGACGAGCCGCCGATGCCCATGTCAACCGTGATGGCGTTCTCAAAGGCCTCGCGCGTCATGATGTCACGCGGCTTGATGTCCTTCTTGATGAGATCCATGAGGGCCGCACCGGCGCGCTTGGCGAGCAGGCGGCGGGCACCCGTGTAGGCAGCGGGGATCGTGCCGTTGCCCGGCAGGCCCATGCCGAGGACTTCCGTCAGCGAGTTCATCGTATTGGCCGTGAAGAGGCCGGCGCAGGAACCGCAGCCCGGGCAGCACTTCGACTCGAGATCTGCCATCTCGACAGCGTCCATCTGGCCGGCTGCGAATTTGCCGGCAGCCTCGAAGGCCTGGCTGACGCTGACATCGTGGCCGTGGAAGCGGCCCGGCAGCATCGGGCCGCCCGAAACGACGACGGCCGGGATGTTGAGGCGGGCAGCGGCCATGAGCATGCCCGGCACAACCTTGTCGCAGTTCGGGATCAGCACGAGGCCGTCGAAGCCCGAAGCCATCGCGACGGCTTCAATCGAGTCGGCAATGAGCTCACGGCTTGCGAGCGAATACTTCATGCCCGTGTGGCCCATGGCGATGCCGTCGCAGACGCCGATGGCCGGGAACTCAAAGGGCGTGCCGCCCGCCGCTGCAACGCCGAGCTTGGCGGCTTCGGCAATCTCGCGCAGGTGGATGTGACCCGGTATAATTTCATTGAAGGAATTGCAAATGCCGATAAGCGGCTTCTGGAGGTCCTCCGGACCATAGCCGTTGGCATGGAACAGGGAACGGTGGGCGCAGCGCGTCGCACCTTTTTTGACAATATCGCTTCTCATAAACAACTCTCCTAACCTGGTTCGTGGCCGTATGTCTATCCATTGCAGACGACTTGCCATGCGAACTCATATAAACCAACACGTTCATGTGTCATGTTGTAAATTATACAAGCTTTTCTGTCAGATTGCAAGGGGTCAGAATTCGATGCCCTTCTGCGCCTTGATGCCCTTTTGATACGGATGCTTGATTTCGCGCATCTCCGTGACGAGGTCGGCGCGCTCGATTAAGGCCGGCGCAGCCTCGCGTCCCGTCAGTACGAGGTGAAGCTCTGGCGGCTTCTCCTCAAGCAGCGCAAGCATCTCCTCCTCTTCGATCAGGCCAAATTTCACGGCGTAATTGATCTCGTCGAGCACGATGAGGTCCCAGCTGCCGCTCGTGATGGCCTGGCGCGCCTTATTGAGGGCTGCTGCGGCCGCCTCGCGATGCTTGTTCTCCTCCCCTTCCTGCTGATGCCGCCGCGTGAAGCCGAGGCCGCACTGCTCGACGCGGATGCGTCCGTCCGCCTTGGCGAGCGTCTCGATGGCCTGCAGCTCGCCGTATTTCCAGCCGCCCTTGATGAACTGCAGGATGAGCACGCGCAGCCCGTCGCCCCAGGCCCGCATTGCGAGGCCGAGCGCCGCCGTCGTCTTGCCCTTGCCGTTGCCCGTATGCACGATGATGAGTCCATGTGGTTCCATTGGAGTCCCTCCGTTCCCGTTTTCCGTTTGTCTTCTCACACCCATATTATAGCAACATCCGTCCGCCATGACAAAAAGGAGCCCCGCAGGGCTCCGGTGAAGGCTTATTCCATTTTCACGTTTTGCTGGGATTGGCAAAGGAATCGAGTCCCGCGAAGGCGAACTGCTCGAGGCTGCGCACGAGCGTGACGAGCGAGAGCTCGCGTTCGTAGAGGACTTCATACTGTGACTCCTGATGGATGAGGAAGGCTGCTGCGAACGGCGCCATGAAGCCGATGACGATGCCGCGCAGCCGCACGTCGTCGGCCGCGAGCCCCGTGTACTCGGCAAACATGCGCAGCATGAGGTCCCGCTTCGGCACGATGTTCTGCGTGAAGATTTCCTCGAAGAGCGGCGAAGGATGCAGGAGTTCCCGCGCCCAGACGCGCAGCTCCCAGGACGGCTTGATGAGGGTCTGGCGCAAAAAAGTCGCGAGAAAGCGGCGAATCTTCGCGCGCGGCGGTGCGGCGGAGGCCTCGATGTCCTGGATGGCGTCGAGACTCATGAGGTGCTGGTGCACGACGCGCAGCAGCTCCTCGTAGAGGCCGTCGCGGCTGCCAAAATGGTAGTTGACGGCCGCGAGATTCGTGCCCGCGAGCTCGCAGATCTCCTTGCTCGTCGTCGCCTCGTAGCCCTTGGCGGCGATGAGCCGGCCCGCGCACGTCAGGAGTTTTTCGCGCGTGGCCTGCCCGTCTTCCCTCTGTATCTTTTTCATACAATCACCTTTCTGTATCAAGCCGCTTTGTGGCGGAAGAGCCAGCCCGCCGCCGGCATCGTCACGGCCGCGACGGCGAGCATCGGGATGAAGTCGAAGCCGATTTCTGCAAAGCCCGCGCCCTCAAGATAAATGCGGCGCACGGCGTCGACGATGAAGCGCATCGGATCCGCCCACGTCACAAGCTGCAGGGCCTCGGGCATGTTGTCGACCGGCGTCACGAGGCCGGAGAGCAGCACCATCGGGATCATCAGCACGAGCAAGTAGACGAGCACCTGCTGCATGTTGCGCGAGATCGACGAGATGGAGAGCCCGAGCCCCGTCGTGCTCACGAGGAAGACAAAGATTGACGTGAACAGCGTGACAAACGAGCCCGCAAACGGCACCTCGAACCAGAAGCGCACGATGAGAAACAGCATCATGCTCTGGAAAAGCCCGACGAGGACGGGCGGCACGGCCTTGCAGATGAGGATCTCCGTCGGCGAGAGCGGCGTGACGAGCAGCTGGTCAAAGGTGCCGAGCTCCCGCTCCCGCGCGATGGAGAGCCCCGCGAGGAACATGACCTGCACGAAGGCGATCATCGCGAGGAACGACGGCAGGAACGTCCAGCGGCTCAGCTGGTTCGGGTTGAACCACGTGCGGCTCTCGACGGTAACGGGCAGATGGCCGCCCGTCTGCTGCAGGCTCCATTCCGAGGCGATCGAGGTGACGTAGCGCGACGTCATGCCCGCGATCATCGGATTGCGGCCGTCCGTGATGAGCTCGACGGGCGCCTGGCCCTTCTCAAGCTGCGTGTCGAAATCGCCCGGGATCACGACGATCAGCAGCACGTCGCTGCGGTAGAGCGCGTCCGTGACATCGGCCACGCGCTCCCCCGCCGCCGCGCACGAAAAGGCCGGTGAGCCCTCGATTGCCGCGAGGAAGCTGCGCGAGGCCGAGGAATGCGAGGCGTCAACGACGGCGTACGGGATGTCTTCGAGGTTGTAGTTGGCTGCATAGCCAAACAGGAAGCCCTGCAGCAAGATGGGCATGACGAGCTGAAAGCGCATGCGCCGGTCGCTGAACAGGCCGATGAGTTCCTTCTGGCAGAGAAAGAAGAGATGGCGCAGGAAAAGCATGAGATTCATTCTTTGAGCTCCTTTCGCGTCAGATAGAAGGCCAGCCAGAGGAAAAAGACGGCAAAGCCCAGCAGCACGAGGGTATCGCGCACGATGAGCGGTGGATAGCTGCCTGTGAGGAACAGGGACTTCATGAGCTCGAGGTAGTACGTCGTCGGAAAGATCTCGCTGACGAGCTGGATGAACCAGGGCTCGACGTGCAGGTCAAAGATGAAGCCCGAGAGCAGGACCGACGGCAGGAAGCTGATCATCAGCGAGGTGTGGCAGGCCAGGAACTGATTGCGCGTCAGCGCCGAGATCACGAGCCCGATGCCGAGCGCCACGACGAGGTAGAGCATGGATTCACCGAGGATCAGGGCGAGGGAGCCGCGCATCGGCAGCTCGTAGAGGTAGCGGCCCGCAAGCAGGCAAAGCGTCATGCCCAGAAAGGCGACGCCGAAGTACGGGATCATCTTGGCGAAGATGAGCTCGGCGATGCGCATCGGCGTCACGAAGAGCGACTCAAAGGTGCCGCGCTCCCACTCGCGCGCCATGACGACGGCCGTCAGGAAGACGCCGCTGATCGTGAGCACGAGCATGAGGATGCCGGGCAGGTAAAACCAGGTGCTCGTGTTGGCATCGTTGAACCAGATGCGCGAGGTGACGGCGACCTGTCCCTTCGCGCGGCTCGTGAGGCCCTGCTCCGCCGCCCAGGCGAGCACGCTTGATTCGACGTAGCCCTGCGCCGACATGGCCGTCGTCGATTCCGTGCCGCAGAGGATCAGCTGGACCGTGGCGTCGCGCGTCGCGAGACGGCGCGTGAAGTCCTGTGGCACGCGCAGGACGGCCGTCACCTCATGCGTGCGCATCTTCTGCTCGGCCTCCGCCATCGAATGCAGGAAGACGGGCCGGAAGTACTCGGAGCCCTGCGTGAAGCTCACGAACTGGCGCGCTGTCGGCGAAGAATCCTCGAGCACGACGGCCGTCGGCACATTCTTGACGTCGAGGCTCAGGCCGTAGCCGATGATGAGAATCAGGATGAGCGGCAGCACGATGCCCATGAGCAGGCTGCTCTGGTCGCGCAAAAGCTCCAGCATCTCCTTGTGCGTGAGCGCGAGGAGCCTGCGGAAAAAGCCCTTATTCATGATGCTTGCCCCCTCTTCCCTGCTCGACAATCGCCACGAAAATATCGTCCATCGCATCGTCCTGACGCCCGAGCCGCCGGCGGATCTCGGCGGGCGAGCCGAGCACAAGCAGCTTTCCGTGATCCTGGATCATGAAGCGGTCGCAGTATTCCGCTTCCTCCATGAAGTGTGTCGTGATGATGATCGTCGTGCCGTGCGCCGCAAGGTGCGTGATCTGCTGCCAGAAGGCCCGGCGCGCGAGCGGGTCGATGCCGCTCGTCGGCTCGTCGAGGAACAGGATCTGAGGCTCGTGGATGAGCGCCGCCGCCATCGCGAGGCGCTGCTTGTAGCCGCCGGGCAGATGGTCGGCACGCGTATCCTGCTGGCCGCGAAGATGGAATTCCTCCATGACGGCCGCGATGCGCCGGCGCAGCTGGCGGCCGCAGAGGCCGTAAGCCCCGCCGAAGAAGCGCAGGTTCTCATAGACGGAGAGGCTGCCGTAGAGCGAGAACTTCTGCGCGACGTAGCCTATGTTCGCGCGCGCCTGCGTGCGCGCCGTGCGCAGGTCGACGCCCGCGACGCGCAAACGGCCGGAGGTCGCGGGCAAAAGGCCGCAGAGCATGCGGAAGGTCGTCGTCTTGCCCGCGCCGTTCGGGCCGAGCAGGCCGAAGACCTCGCCGCGGCGGACATCGAAGGATGTATGCGAGACGGCCGTGAAATCGCCGAATTTCTTGACGAGATCGCGCACCTCGATTTCCACGGGGCCCCCGGTATCTGTGGTGCTGCCTGCATCCTGAGCCGGTGCCGGCTCGTTTTCTGCCGGCGGCATGACCACATTTTCTTCGCCGGCTGAGGCCGCCTGCCTTGCCTCGTCGTCCTTGAGGAGCATCATGAAGCCGTCCTCGAGACGCGGCACGAGCGGCTGTGCCGTGAGCCCGAGCTCCCGGAGGATTAGAAGCTCCTCCGGGCGGCCGCGCGTCGTGAAGCGCACGCCCCCGGCGGCCGGCACGGCGTCGAGCACGGCATCTTCATCGAGCAGCTTGTCCTGCAGCGTGCGCATCGCCATGCCATGAGGCGGCACGGCGCGGTAGCAGCAGCCTGCGGCAAGATCCGAGAGAGCATCCGGCGTGCCTGAGGCCAGGATGCGCCCGTGGTTCAGCACGAAGACGCTCCTGCAGCGCGCGGCTTCTTCCATATAGGCCGTGCTGACGAGCACGGACAAATGTTCCTCTTTTACCATCTGCTCGAGGATGACCCAGAGCTCACGGCGCGAGAGCGGATCGACGCCGACCGTCGGTTCGTCGAGCAGCAGGAGCTTCGGCGCGCGCACGAGCGTGCAGGCCAGGCCGAGCTTCTGCTTCATGCCGCCCGAGAGCCTGCCCGCGAGCCGCCCCGTGAAGGCCGCGAGCTCCGTCATCGCGAGCAAATGCCTAAAGCGCTGCTCGCGCAAGTCTTCCGGCACGCCGTGCAGCCTCGCGTAGAGCTCCATGTTCTCGAGCACCGTCAGGTCCTCGTAGAGACCGAAGCGCTGCGGCATGTAGCTCAGGATGTCCTGCACCTGCTGCGGCCGCCTGGTGACGTCGAGGTCCGCGACCTGCAGTCTGCCGGCCGTCGGCTTCATGAGGCCGCAGACGAGCCGCATGAATGTCGTCTTGCCCGCGCCGTCGGGGCCGACGAGCGCCGTGATCTGCCCGCGCGGCACCGTGAGATTGAGGGCTTCGAGCGCGACGGCCGTGCCGTGCTTGCCCGCAAAGACCTTGCGCAGGCCGCGCGCCTCGATGATGCCGTCCTTCATGACGTCACGCTGCGCACCGCCAGCCTCCTTTTCCTCTCCTGTCATCACGCTTCGCCTCCTTCCCCTGCCGGTCCGCCGCTGCGATTTCGCGTATCGGCCCCATAAACGGCGCGGACCCTCAGCCGCCCTGGCGCACTCATAAGGCAATCCGGACCGTTGCCGGCATGCCAAGCCGCAGCACATTGTCGTCGTCGGTCACGTAAACGCGCACCTCGTAGACGAGCGCCGTGCGCAGTTCATCCGTCTGCACGGTTTTCGGCGTGAATTCCGCCGTATCCGAGATGTAGCCGATCTGCCCGTGGATTGGCTTGTCCTTTCGGCTGTCGATATAGACGTCGGCCGCCTGGCCCTCGTAGATGCGGCCAAGATCCGTCTCGCTGACGTAAGCCCTCACCCATTTCTTGTCGAGCAGCGAGAGCTTGAAGACGGGCGCCGAGGGCGAAGCCATGTCGCCGGGCTCCAAGAGGCGCGAGCGGATGACGCCATCAGCCGGCGCCTTGAGTTCATACTGCGAGAGCACGTACGCCTGCCGCGCACGCTCCTCCTGCAGGGATTTCAGGGAGGCCTCCGCCTCGCGCACATCCTCCTCGCGCGGCCCGGCCTGTGCTTCTGCCAGGGCCTGCGATGCTTCGGCGACGGCCGCCTCCTTGGCATTGGCCTCGGTGCGCGCATTGTCGAGCTCCTGCTCGCTCACGCCCTCGACGCTGTCGTAGATGGCCTGGCGGCGCGCGTAGACGCCCTGTGCATACTCAGCCGCAGCCTGTGCCGAACGCAAACGCGCCTCGGCCTGACGGATTTCCTCCGTGCGCGTGCCGTTGTGAAGCTTGTCGACCGTGCTCTGCTGCGCGGCGATCTGTGCGTCGGTCTTGCGCAGCGTGAGCATAAGTTCATCGCTGTCGAGATGGCCGAGCACATCGCCCTCCCTGACCGTATCGCCTTCCTCCACGAGGAGATCCCTGATGCGGTCGCTCTCGCGGAAAGCCACGGTGATCTCGCGCACGTCGACGTTCCCCGACAGCGTGATTTCGCGCGCCGCCGCGAGCCTTGCCTGCTGCTCATGGCGCTGATACGCGTACCAGATGCCGCCGATCAGCACGATGAGTACCAGAACGGCCGCAATTTTCTTTGGCTGTTTCATGATAGACCCCTTCCCCTTTGCCTGTTGCGTCTTTTGCTCTTCCGATTCTTACCCGGCTTTCAAATTCAAATTTCATTTTGTTTTTATTATATCAAATTCAAATTTGAATTTCAATTATAGAGCTGAAAGAAACAGGGGCCGCAGCCGGAAAACCGGTGCGGCCTCTGTTTCATCTATGCATTGTGTATGGAATTAGAAGGGGTTTGCAAATGCGAACAGGTCATCCTTTCTTCTCGTCGGGGATGTCCATGATGGCCTGCGGTCCACGGTCGCCCGTGCGGATGCGGACGGCGTCGGTGAGCTCGTAGACGAAGATCTTGCCATCGCCGATGTTGCCCGTGCGCACGGCTTTCTGTGCGACTTCGAGGACACGCTCGACCGGAATCTCGCAGACGACCGTCTCGAGCTTGATCTTCGGCACGAGGTTGATGTCGTACTCCTTGCCGCGGTAGACTTCCGTGTGGCCCTTCGAGAGGCCGCAGCCGAATACCTGGCTGACGGTCATGCCGAGCACACCGATATCGTTGAGCGCCTGCTTGAGTTCTTCGAGTTTGCTGGCGCGGGTGATGATCTCTACTTTTGTAATCTTCATGGCTGCCTCACTCTTTCTGCGTGTTTAAAATCGTGTTCGCGAGCATCTCGCTGGAGTTCTCAAGCGATGCGGCAATCGGGCTGCCGGCCATCATGGCGCTGGCATAGCCACGCTCGCCGTGCTCGACGACATCGAGGCCTGCAATCTCCTCCGTCTCGTCGGCGCGGACCTTCATGAAGGCGCTGACGATCTTGAAGAGGATGAAGGTACCGACGATGGCCAGCGCATAGGCGACGATGACCGAGACGACCTGCGCGAAGAGCAGATGCGAATCGCCGTAGAAGAGACCGTCGGCACCAGCCGGATTGACTTCCGTCGTGGCCCATAGGCCCGTGGCAATCGAGCCCCAGGTACCGCCGATGCCATGGACACCGAAGGCGTCGAGGGAATCATCGTAACCGAGCTTCTCCTTGAGGACGGCGACGGCGAGGTAGCAGACGATGCCGCCGATGAGGCCGATGCAGACAGCAGGCATGGGCTTTACGAAGCCGGCAGCCGGCGTGATGGCGACGAGGCCGGCGATGCAGCCGGATGCGGCGCCGAGGATAGTCGGCTTGCCGTTGCGGATCCACTCAACGAGGACCCAGGAAACCGTGGCGGCAGCGGCGGCAGCCTGCGTCGTGACGAACGCGTTGGCTGCAAGGCCGTTGGCACCAAGGGCAGAGCCGGCGTTGAAACCGAACCAGCCGAACCAGAGGAGCGCTGCGCCGAGGACCGTCATCGGCAGGTTGTGCGGCAGCATGGCGAACTGGCCATAGCCGCGGCGTGCACCGAGCAGGATGCAGATGGTCAGGCCGGAAACACCGGAAAGGATGTGGATGACGAGGCCGCCGGCGAAGTCAAGGGCGCCGAGCTGAGCAAGGAAGCCGCCGCCCCATACCCAGTGAGCCATCGGGTTGTAGATGAGGATGGCCCAGAGCAGGATGAGGACAGCAAAGGCGGCGAAGCGCATGCGTTCGGCAAATGCACCCGTGATGAGGGCCGGCGTGATGACGGCGAACATGCACTGGAAGGCGACGAATGCGAGTTCCGGAATCGTGCCGTTCTCCAGCACATTGAGGCCGACGCCCGCAAGGCCAATCTTGTCGAGGCTGCCGATGAAGCCGCCGATATCCGTGCCAAACGTCATGGCATAGCCGAGGATAATCCATTCAACGGAAATCATCGCTACGATGAAGAAGCTCTGCATAATCGTGGTCAGGACGTTTTTGCTGCGGACCATGCCGCCGTAGAAGAAAGCCAGACCAGGTGTCATGATGAAGACCAGGGCCGCACTGATGAGGACCCAGGCCGTATCGCCCGTATCAATCATGTGAATCATTTCCTTTCTTGGTCCGAAGACGAATTTGGGATAATTGCTTTGCATAGCCGCAGGAAGAGGAGTGAAACGAAAAAGGCGCCCAGCCGCCCCGCTCCCGCGAGAATCTCGCGGCAGGGAGCCACTGGACGCCATTGTCCATTTCTGAGTTGATGATGTTAGGAATGTTGCGGATATGCAGTCAGCCTGAAGAACAGAAAAAGCCCCGCAGAACCTGGTACCTAGGTTTCTCGCGGGGCTCCATTGCCTCTTGTTCTCTTGCTGATGTGTCTATTATAGCTTCCGGCCCTGCCGGCGTCAACCCCTCTTTTTATGTATACAGTATTACACACGCGCAGGGTGCATCAGAGCCAGAGGCTCCCCTGCATCAGGCTGCCCATCGCACAGGCTCCTTTGGCCCCGGCTGCGCGCACGAGCGGCACGCGCGCGGGCGTCAGGCCGCCGATGGCGTAGACGGGAAGCGGCACGGCGGCGGTGACCGCCTGCAGGAAGTCGAGCCCGCGCGGCGGCAGGCCCGGCTTGCACGAAGTCGCAAAGATGTGGCCGGCAAAGATATACGTGCAGCCGAGGCGCACAGCCTCCTGCGCGTCCGCGACGCTGTGGCACGAGGTGCCGAGCTCCATGAAAGACGCCAGGGAGGAGCGCTCTGCGGGGGCGAGGCGGCGAAGGCGCGGCAGCGGCAGATGCACACCCGCAGCCCCCTGGCGCCTGGCCACTTCAGGGAAGCCGTGCACGATGCCGGGGACACCCGCCTCTTTGCAGAGAGGAAGGACCTTTTGCGCGAGCGTTTCGTAGGCTTCTTCCGTGAGGTCCTTCTCGCGCAGCACGATGGCCCGCGGCTGGTGAGCAGCGATTGCGGCCAGGCGCGCGAGGAAGTCCTCTTCACGGGCAAACACGTGGCGGTTCGTCACGCAGATGATATCAGAGATAGACATAGTCGTTGAGGACGGGCTGCAGGCCCTCGGCGGCCATGTCGTGGTACATGCTGCCGAGGCTGCGGGAATCGCAGATCTCAAACTGCGCGTCGCCCTTCTCCTCCGTCTCCTTCCCCGTGTATTTCTCCTCGTGGTCGCCGATGCCCGTCGAGACGCCCGCCGATATCTTCGTCGCCGCGATCTTCGCGATGCCGTTGCGGAAGGCCGCGCTCTCGCGCGACGAGACGGTGATGCCGACGTACGGCAGGAAGATGCGGTAGGCGCAGATGATCTGACAGAGCTGGCGCTCGCCGACGTCGAGCGGGTTGATCTTCTCGTTGTTGATGATGGGACGCAGGCGCGGACACGACAGCGAGAATTCCGCCTGCGGATACTTGCGCTGCAGGTACCAGACGTGCAGCGCCGTCGCGAGCGCATCCTTGCGGAAATCCGCAAGGCCGAGGAGCGCTGAGAAGCCGACGCCGCGCATGCCGGCCATGAGCGCGCGCTCCTGCGCCTCGAAGCGGTACGGCCAGACGCGCTTGTGGCCCATGAGGTGCAGCGTCTCGTATTTCTTGAGGTCGTACGTCTCCTGGAAGACCGTCACGTAGTCGGCGCCGCATTCGTGCAGGTACTTGTAGTCCCTGACGTTCATCGGGTAGACCTCGAGGCCGACGTTGCGGAAGTACTTGCGCGCGAGTTTGCAGGCCTCGCCGATGTAGGCGACGCTGCTCTTCGTCTTGCTCTCGCCCGTGAGCAGCAGGATCTCTTCCATGCCGCTCCTGGCGATGACCTGCATCTCATGCTCGATCTCCTCTGGCGTCAGCTGCAGGCGCTGGATGTCGTTGTAGCAGTTAAAGCCGCAGTAGACGCAGTAATTCTCGCAGTAATTGGCGATGTAGAGCGGCGTGAAGAGATAGACCGTGTTGCCGAAATGGCGGCTCGTTTCGAGCCGCGCACGCCTTGCCATCTCCTCGAGCAGGGGCTGCGCGGCAGGCGACAGCAGGGCCTTGAAATCCTCGACGCTGCAGATGCGGTGGTCGAGCGCGCGGCGGACGTCCTGGATCGTGTAGGCATCGGGATCGTAGGCGTTCATGGCCGCGATGACCTTCTCGCGCACATCGGAGCGGATCTCTTCCATATCCGGCAGATAGGCCATGGGGTCCGTGCGGCACGAGGGATCGTGCTCAAGGCGATGTTTCTTGGCGAGTGCCGCCTCGCTCAGGCGGCTGGAATCCACGAGGAACTGATTCTCTTTCATGACTGCCACCTCCTCAATTGCGCAGGAAACCCGTCAGCGGGTCGGAAGCCTCGGCGCCGCGGCTCAGCACGCGCCCGAGCCCCGCAAGGTACGCCTTGCGGCCCGCCCGGATGGCGTCGCCAAAGGCCGAGGCCATGAGCGGCACATTGCCGGCCGTCGCGAGCGCCGTGTTGGCCATGATGGCCGCCGCGCCCATCTCCATGGCCTCGCAGGCCTGTGACGGCGCGCCGATGCCAGCGTCGACGATGATCGGCAGGTCGATCTCATCGATGAGGATCTGGATGAATTCTTTCGTCGCGAGTCCCCGGTTCGAGCCGATGGGCGCCGCAAGCGGCATGACGGCGGCTGCACCGGCCGAGACGAGGTCGCGCGCGGCGTTGAGGTCGGGGTACATGTAGGGCATGACGATGAAGCCTTCCTTCGCGAGGATTTCCGTGGCCTTGATCGTCTCGTTGTTGTCCGGCAGCAGATACTTGGAGTCGCGCATGATCTCGATCTTCACGAAATCGCCGCAGCCGAGCGCCCGCGCAAGGTGTGAGATGCGCACAGCCTCGTCTGCCGTACGCGCGCCCGACGTGTTCGGCAGGAGCGTGATTCCCTTTGGCACGTAGTCGAGGATGTTTTCCTTCTCCTTCGTGTTGGCGCGGCGCACGGCCACCGTGATGAGCTCGGCGCCGGCATATTCGACCGCCGCCTGGATGAGCTTCAGGGAGTACTTGCCCGAGCCCAGGATGAAGCGCGAGTGAAATGTGTGGCCGCCGATGACGAGCGCATCGTTCTCGTTTGCCTCCTCTTCGCTTGCCCCCGAGCCGCCGCCCATGAAGCAGACGACCTCGACCTCATCCCCATCGCTGAGCACCGTCGTATCGTAGGCCTCGCGCGCGAGGATCACGCCGTTGTGCTCCACGGCCACGGCCCGCCGGTCGTAGCCGGCCTCCGCCAGATAATCCGCCACGCTCAGGCCCTCTTTCGCCTGCGGCTCGCCATTGATTCGTACCATCTTGCATCCTCCTCCGAAAATCACAGCTCCCCAACGTCCCGGCATGCTCAAAACGCCACCAGCCCAGACAAAAAGGGAGGCAACCTGACTCTGGTCGTCTCCCTGTACATGCAGAAACATCGCTCAATCGCATTTCCTGCGCATCCCTACGTTGGCATTATCCAAATCAGGTTCCCGGGTCGGAGTCACGAACTCCCTCTCAGCCTGCTTTGACGCCGCGCGCTGCGGCCGCCGGGCAAGCTCCCCGTGTCTATGGAATTGTAAAATCCTTAAAACGCTTTCTATTATAGACGAAACGATACAGAATTACAACCGTTTCCGCGAAAAAACGCCTGCTTTACACGAGATAGGGCGCAAGGACGGCCTGCCAGTCCGCGAGCGGCGTACGGCGCACCGTCTCGTGGAAGGCCTCGCCTGCCCCGCGCACGGCGAAGTAATGCGCGACGAGTGCGCAAAGTGCCGCGAAGAGCTTCGCATCTGCCACGCGGCCCATAAGCGGCTGAGCGTAGGCCGCATCGGGGCCGAGCGAACCGCCCACCTGCACGGTGTAGACGGGCGTCACCTCGCCGTCGACCTTCGCGCGGCCGCCCGTCAGGCCGATGTCCGCGATCTGCGGCTGCGCGCACGAATGGAAGCAGCCCGTCAGATTGATGCGCACGGGCACGTCGGCCGCGGGGAACGCCGCATCGAGCGCCTGCGTCAGCTGCTGCAGGCGGTCCTTCGTCTCAATCGGCGCGAAATTGCAGTAGGCATTGCCCGTGCACGATGACGCGTAGCCCGAGAAGAGACCCGGCTGCAGCGGATAGCGCGCGAAAAGCTCCTCGGCAAGCAATGCGTCGAGGCGCTCAGCGGGGATGTCGAGCAGGATGAGGTTCTGCGAATTCGTCGTGCGCAGGCGGCCCGTGCCGTAGGTCCTCGCAAGCCCCGCAAAGACGCGCAGGTCCGCGGCCTCGATGTGGCCCTTGGCGAGATGCACGCCGACATACGAGAGCCCCGGCTGCTTCTGTGCGTGGACGCCGTAGAAGCGGCCGTACTGCCACGGCGCCGTGATTTCCTCGCCGCCAGCTTCGAGTGCTCCCGTCTGGGCCGTGATCTTCGCAGCCACGGCGCAGATGCCAAGATCCGCGACGAGGTATTTCAAGCGGCAGTGATTGCGCTTCTCGCGGTATCCTTCGTCGCGAAAGAGCGTCGCCACGGCCTTGGCGACCGGCAGCACCTCTTCGGGGCGGATGAAGAACGGCAGCTTCTGCGCGAGGTACGGCTCCGCCGAGAGGCCGCCGCCCACGTAGGCGTGAAAGCCCGTCTCGCCCGCGCGCCGGGCCGGCACGAACGCGAGGTCGTTGATGCGCGCGAAGCCGGCGTCGTGCGGATTTGCCGAGATCGACACCTTGAACTTGCGCGGCAGGTTCGAGAAGTCGCGGTTGCCGAGGAAGAAGCGGTACGTCTCCTCGACGAGCGGCGTCGTGTCGAGAAGCTCCTCGGGATCGACGCCCATGAGCGGATTGCCGAAGATCGTGCGCGGCACATCGCCGCAGGCCTCGACGGAGCTCAGGCCAGCCTCCGCAAGGGCGCGGCGGATGACGACGGCATCGCGCAGCGTGATGTTGTGGATCTGCACGGCCTGGCGGATCGTGATCTGCACCTCATCCCTGCCGTACGCGTGCGCGAGATCCGCGAGCACCTCGGCCTGCGCGGCCGAGAGCGTGCCCGACGGCAGCTTGACGCGCACGAGGAAATGGCCGTCGCGCGGCCGCTGCGCGTAGATGCCGGCCCATTTGAGCCGCTCGACGTCGCCGGGGTCGAGCTCCGAGAACGCTTTGCCGGAAAGCGCCTCGATCTCCCCGAGGATGTCGAGGCCGTCCTTTTCCTGTTTCCACTGCTCATTGCGGTTGCTTGTCACTGCTGTCATCTTCAATCTCTCCTGTTCATCTGGTTTTCCATGCAAAAAAATGGAGGTCCCGGCACACAAACGGTGCACAGGAACCTCCATTCTTTGGTCAGTTCGCTATGAATACCATTACGATACCATACGAAGGCCAAACTGTCAATCCTATTATTCCTATAATTTCACTATGAATTTGCCAGACCGTGCCTCAGCGGCGGCCGAATGCGAAGATTTTGACGAACAGGAACGTGATGGGCACGCCGAGCACGGCCGCGATGAGGAAGCTCACGAGCGACGGCAGCCCGAGCCAGTTGTAGAAGACGAACACGATGATGTTCTGGATGATGTAGTTCGGCACGTACGACAGGAAGAACTTGACGTAGCGCGCAAGCGTCAGATGCGTTGGGAAGACGAGCCAGCCGTTGAGGATGTAGGCGTTGATGTTGCTCAGGAGGTAGCCCGCGTTGAACGCGATGTTCGCGTTGCCGAAAAGCGGCGTCAGGAGCTCCGCGAGGAAGCTGCAGAGGAACGTGTTGATGCAGCCGACGACGAGGAAGAGCAGGAACTCGCGCGAGAGGAAGTGGCGCTTGAGCGTCCCGAGGTCAAACTGCATGGCCGTTCACCTGTCCCTTCGCTGCACCTGCCGGCGGGGCAAAGCCCGCGGGAGCCGCCTCCCCGCAGTCCGCCGGCTTGCCGCGCTCGAGGAGATAGAGCGGACGGCGCTTCGTCTCCTCGTACGTGCGGCCGAGATACTCGCCGATGATGCCGAGGATCATGAGCTGCAGCCCGCCGAAGAACGCGACGCACGCGATGATCGTCGGCCAGCCCGCCACGGTATCCTCGCGCACGAATGTCTCAAACAGCACGTGCAGGAACAGGACGACGCTGACCATCATGCTGAAGAAGCCGACGTAGAGCCCGATGCGCAGCGGGAACGTCGAGCACGTGAAGACGCCGTCGACCGCGAGCCGCCACATCTTGCGCGGCGAGAACTTCGAGACGCCCGCGTAGCGCGGCGGCGCCGTGAAATGCACCTGCTTCTGGCGGAAGCCCATCGAGCCCACGAGGCCGCGGATGAAGCGCGCGTGCTCGCGGTAGCGGCGGAACGCGACGACGACCTTGTGGTCCATCAGGCGAAAATCCGAGCCGCCCGGCTGCACGGGCACCTCCGAGATGATGTTGAGGAATTTGTAATACGAAGCCGACGTCGTGCGCTTGAGCCACGAAGCGTCCTCCGTTGCCTCGCGGATGGTCTGCACGACCTCATACCCGTCCTCCCAGTCGCGGAGCAGGGCCGGGATCATCTCGGGCGGATGCTGCATGTCGCCGTCCATCGTGATGACGACATCGCCGTCCGCGTGGTCGAGGCCGCACGTCAGCGCGAGCTGATGGCCCGAATTGCGCGCGAGCAGCATCGGCTGGACGCGGCAGTCCTTCTGCTCGAGCTCGTGCAGGATGGCGCGGCTCTTATCGGCCGAGCCATCGTCGACAAAGATGAGCTCCCAGGCGTAGTCCGGCAGCTTTGCCATCTCGTGGCAGACGGCCTCATAGAAATGGCGCAGATTGGCTTCTTCATTATAGACGGGCACGACGATTGAGAGCGTGTGCTTCGGTGTTTCGTTAATGGCTGACATGATGACTGGCTTCCTTTCCCTCAGGTCCTGTTCTTCGCGGTTCCCGCGTCATTTCGCGGGCGGCAGGACCACTTTGATGATGAGCATGCCGTTTTCCTCGCCGACCGTCTCAAATGTCCCCTGCGGCAGCTGCTCCTTGAGGTAGGCCTCGCGCGGCACCTCACAGAGCACGAAGAACGGCACCCCCGCCGGCAGGTCCTCATAGGCAAGGAATGGCATGACATTCTTGGCATTCCAGCTGAGTCCCGAAGGCTTCACGCGCTCCATGTCGGCACGGTGGATGAGCTCGGGGATATTGCCGCCGTAGTAGAAAACCGTCGAGGTCCTGTACCGGATACGCTCTACATTGTAGTCGCCGCAGTTAACGACGAGGGCATCATCCACATTAAGATTCCTTAAACTTGCGGCGATCGCGCGCCCCGACTGCTGACCGCAGAGCGGCACGGCCACGGCGAACGTCAGCACGAGGTAGAGGCACCAACAGGCGGCCGCGAGCCGTTTGACGAGCACGGTGCGCTCCTTGAGGAGCCGCGCGGCGAGGATGGCCATCGGCAGGAACGCCGGCAGGGTGTACGTCACGTATTTCGTCGCCATGCACTGGAAGAAGAGGTGGATGATCACGGCCCAGGTCAGGAGGAATACGGCATGCTCGCTCCAGCGCCGCGCATAAAGATCGCGCCACGTCTTCTTGACGCGCCAGAGCACGAGGAATGACCACGGGCAGAAGCCCAGCAGGAAGATGACGATGTAGTAGAACCAGACGTCGTCGCGCGCGTGCTCCGAGACGGTCGCGCGCAGGAAATTTTGCACGCCGAAGAAGTTCGTGATGAATTCCATGCCGTGCAGGCGGTACATCAGATAATACCAGCTGCCGCCCACGACGAGGAAGACGGCAAGGCCCGGCAGCCAGCCGAGGTGCAGCAGCTCGCGGGGCTTTCTGCGCAGGCACAGGAAGACGAGCATGATGAAGCCCGGCAGCAGGAAGCCAATCGGCCCCTTCGTGAGCACCGTGAGCCCCGAGAACAGGAACGCCAGCAGGTAGTACCGGCGACTGCCGCTGCGGTAGCCCAGGTAGAAGGCGATAAGCACCGAATTGAAGAAGAAGATGAAGGTCATGTCGGTGATGACGGCCTTCGAGAGGTAGAAGAACGCCGTCGTCGTCGCGAAGATCAGCGCGGCGAGGAAGGCCGTCGCTCTATCGTAAAGCTTCTTCGCAAAATACCAGACCTGCAGCACGTCGAGCACGGACACGACGGCCGGAAAGAAGCGCGCGGCGAATTCATTGACGCCGAACAGGCTGAAGCCCGCGAGCAGCTCCCAGTAGAAGAAAATCGGCTTGTCATACCAGAAATTGCCGTAAATGCGCGGCGAGATCCAGTCACCGGCTGCAAGCATCTCCTTGGCCGTCAGCGCGTAGTTTGATTCCACCGGATCCGTAATGGCCAGCAAGTGATTGCCAGCAAACACCATGATGACGACGCCGAGCAGCGCCAGTGCCTGCTGCTGTTTTCTCATAACCTTCTCTCCCATCCCTTTGCCTGTCCACATAAAAAGGGCGGCCCCCAGATACCTGGATACCACCACGCACCGGGCGCCGAGCCTTTTGCAAGCAAATTCTAATCTTGTATACTCTCCTTAGTATAATGGCCCGTCTGCCGTCTGTCAATGCAAGGTGCTTCCCTCCCTCTTTGCCCGTGCCCGGCCATGTGGTACAATAAAGCCAAAAGGGGGTATTCACATGAAATTCACCATCATCGGCGCGGGCGGCACGGGCGGCGTTCTCGGCGGCTATCTCGCCCATGCCGGCAATGACGTGACCTTCATCGCGCGCGGCCGGCACCTCGCGGCCATGCGCGAAAAGGGCCTGCTCATCCGCACGAATCACCGCGGCGACATCCTCGTGCCGAACGTCAGGGCCTGCACCATGGAAGAGTACGAAAAAAGCGGCGACACGCCCGACGTGCTCTTCGTCTGCGTCAAGTACTACAGCCTGCCCGATGCCATCGCGCTCGCAAAGCACTGTGCGGGCAAGGAGACGCTGATCATCCCGATCCTCAACGTCTTCGGCTCGGGCGCCGTCATGCAGGAAGAGCTGCCCGGCCTCACGGCGCTCGACGGCTGCATCTACGTCTTCGCCAAGATTGCAGAGCCCGGCGTCATCGCGCAGCCGCAGTCCATCCTGCGCGTCTTCTACGGCTTCCGCCCGGGACAGCCGCAGACGCTTGCGAAAAAGGCGCAGGAACTCGAGGCCATCATGCGCGCGGCCGACATCCACGCGCATTTCACGGATCAGATCCAGCGCGATGCCCTGACGAAATTCAGCTTTGTCTCGCCGATGGGCGCGGCCGGCCTCTACTGCGGCGCGAAGAGCGACGATTTCCAGCAGCCGGGCGAAGTCCGCGAGACATTCGTCGGGCTCATCCGCGAAGTGCAGGCTATCGGCGAAGCCATGGGCATCACCTTTGACCGCGACCTTGTGGCAAACGGCCTGAAGCTCATGGATGCCTTCGCGCCGGGTCTCACGACCTCCATGCAGCGCGATGTCGAAAAAGGCGGCCCGTCGGAATTCGCGGGCCTCGTCGACCGCATCGTCGCACTCGGCCAGAAATACCATGTCGCAACGCCCCTTTACGCGAAGATCAGCGCCTGGGGACACGAAAAAGGACTGGCCTGATGGCGGCCAGCCCTCATACCTTCTCATGAAGCAAGCACAATGAGTTCCCGCTCAGGCCTGCGACCCGTACCACTCCGGACGGCGCAGCTTGAGCCAGGGAACTTTTTCTTGTCTCTGCCGTGCTTTGGCAAGGTCGAGCGTGACCGTCACGAGCTGCTCGCGGTCGTCAGCCTTGCAGACGAGATTGCCCTCGGGGTCCGCGACGAGCGACTCGCCGGCAGTGCGAAACACGCGGTGCTTGAACGACGCCCGTTCGCCAGGAAGCTGGCAGATGCGGGGGTAGGCGCTGCGGGATGTATTCCGGCTTCAGCGCACAGCTAAATGTGCCCCAACATGCTGCGAGCAACAAAGGGAGTTCGCCGCCTGCCGCGGCGTTCTGACATCCGGCGCAAAGAGCCTTTCGTATTGGGCCCCATCCCTCCGGGCAATCGCTGTGCGCCTCCAGGCGGAATACATCCCTCCGCTCAGGCTCTTGTGCTTCGATAGAAAACGAACGCAGCAAGTCGCGCAGCCTTCCCCGCGCACGGGGAAGGTGGCCCGCAGGGCCGAAAGGGGTCCATGGACGGACAGGCAAGAACAATACTCGATTACAGGTTCTTACAAGCGTCGCAGCCTCGCGCACGGGCGCGAAGCGCGGGATGCCGGTGGCATCCCCGGGTGTGGCCCGCAGGGCCGAAAGGGGTCCATGGGCGGATGGCATGCGAAGGAAACCAGTTTGCAGAAAATATCAAGCATCGTACCCCGCGCACGGGGAAGGGGGACCGCGTAAGCGGTGGAAGAGGTCCATGGACGGACGGAGAAGAAGAATCCCCGACAACAAGTCCTCACAAGCGTCGTAGCCCCGCGCACGGGCGCGAAGCGCGGGATGCCGGGGGCATCCCCGGAGAAAGTGGCCCGCAGGGCCGAAAGGGGTCTACCGCGGACTGTACGTGCAGTATTTCGCCACAATGTCTGCATACTCCTGCACATCGGTCATATCCTGCTGTGAAGCTCCGTCATGCGGGCCGGCTTCCGCGAGCTCGCGTGCCGCCTCCTCCAGAAGGCGCTGCGTCCCCGGCAAATCAATCTGCCGGACGATCATCGTCTCCGCCTGCCGCAGCCGGAAATGCGCCCGCTCAACCGGCTTATAGGCGTCAAAGACCGCCATCGCGGCAATCGCCGAAGCCTCCGCGTAATTGCCGTCGTGCATGCAGCGCGCAAAGAGCAGCTCGCTCGTCGCCAGCGGCGTCTGATGCGCGCGGTTGTTGCGGATTGCCGCCTTCGTATTCTCATACTGGACGTCCCCGATGACCGCCATATCGCGGTATTTCACATAAAGGCGCTGCGCCAGGCGCTCATACGCCCGCCGCGCCTGCACGCGTTCCCCTGCGGCCTGCCCCGGCACACGGGATTCCGCTTGCCGCGCCCCGTTCTGCCCTGCATGCTTTCGCGCCTCTCCCTGTGCCGCCCCGGCAGACACCACCTGCGCCTGCTCCTGCCGCACCACGCCGTGCCGTGTCTGCAGAGCCCCTTCTGAATGCGCCGCCAAAGCCGGCACGCACGATACGCTCAGCAGAGCACAAGCCATCAGGCCGGTCCAAATCTTCTTCATCCTGCGTTGATTCCTCCCGTGTCTCACTCAACCCATGTCAGCATTCCAGGATTTTATCAAGAATTCACTAATGAAATCATAACGCAATTCATCGTTTCCCGCAAGTTCATGGACCTCTTCCACCGCTAACGCGGTCCCCCTTCTCCCTGCGGGGTACGCCGCCAGACAGGACTCGTCATCTGTTTGGTTTGAATTCTGCAAGTTCATGGACCTCTTCCACCGCTGCGCGGTCCCCCTTCTCCCTGTGGGGTACGCCGCCAGACAGGACTCGTCATCTGTTTGGTTTGAATTCTGCAAGTCCATGGACCTCTTCCACCGCTGCGCGGTCCCCCTTCT
Organism: Mitsuokella sp. AF33-22; assembly: GCF_003475755.1. Lineage (NCBI taxonomy): Bacteria > Bacillati > Bacillota > Negativicutes > Selenomonadales > Selenomonadaceae > Mitsuokella > Mitsuokella sp. AF33-22. The sequence continues at coordinate 140,324 of NZ_QRQA01000006.1, forward strand.
CCCTGTGGGGAGACGGCTTGGGGCTCGTACTTTTCGGTTATTTGCGAGTGTGACAAAGCGCGCAGCCTTCCCCGCGCACGGGCGCGAAGCGCGGGATGCTGGGGGCATCCCCGGAGAAGGTGGCCCGAAGGGCCGGAAGAGGTCCTTGAGCTAACGGGAAAGAACGATGCTTGGCTGTAAGTCTTTGCATGCGACGTAGCCCCGCGCACGGGCGCGAAGCGCGGGATGCCGGGGGCATCCCCGAAGAAGGTGGCCCGAAGGGCCGGAAGAGGTCCTTAAGCTAGCGGGAAAGAACGATGCTTGGCTGTAAGTCTTTGCATGCGGCGTAGCCCCGCGCACGGAAACAGCATAAAAAAACCGCCCGGAGAGGGCGGTTTTGTTTTATCTGGCTTTGATTCAGATCATGTCATGCTCAATCATATACTCGGCGATCTGCAGGGCGTTGAGAGCAGCGCCTTTGCGGATCTGGTCGCCGCAGACCCAGAAGTTCAGGCCGTGCTCGATGGACTCGTCCTTGCGGATGCGGCCGACTTCGACATCGTTCTTGCCAGACGTGAAGAGCGGCATCGGGTAGATCTGCTCGGCTGGATTGTCACGGACGATGGCACCCGGGAAGGCGTCGATGGCCTTGCGGGCCGCCTCGACGCTGACCTCGTCCTCGAACTCGACGTTGACGGACTCGGCATGGCTGCGATAGACCGGCACGCGGACCGTCGTGGCCGTGATGCGCAGGCTGTCGTCCTCGAGGATCTTTCTCGTCTCGTTGACCATTTTCATCTCCTCTTTCGTGTAGAGGTTGTCGTAGAAGACGTCGATCTGCGGGATGAGGTTGAAGGCGATCTGGTAATGCTTCGGGAACTTCGCACCCGGCAGGATGTTGGCCTGCGGCTCGCGGCCGGCGACGATGTCCTCAACCTGCTGCTCGAGCTCGGCCATGGCTTCCTTGCCGCCGCCCGAAACGGCCTGATACGTCGAGACGACGATGCGCTTGATCTTCGAGAGATCGTAGAGCGGCTTGAGGGCCATCATCATGATGATCGTCGAGCAGTTCGGGTTGGCGATGATGCCCTTGTGGCGCGCGATGGCCTGCGGGTTGACCTCCGGCACGACGAGCGGGACCTCGGGGTCCATGCGGAACGCACTCGAATTGTCGATGACGACGGCACCGGCCTTGACGGCTGCCGGTGCGAACTGCTTGCTGGCTGCGCCGCCGGCGAACAGTGCAATCTCGACATCCTTGAAGGAGTCATCCGTCGTCTCCTCTACCGTGTACTCCTTGCCCATGAACTGGATTTTCTTGCCTGCGCTGCGCTTCGAAGCCAGCATCTTGAGGTTGGCAAAGGGGAAATTGCGCTCTTCGATGAGGTTCAGGAATTCCTGGCCTACGGCACCGGTCGCGCCGAGGATCGCTACGTTGTACTTCTTCATGGTAATCGTTCCTTTCTGCATGCATTCCGGAAAATCCCGGATGAGTTCTTTTTTTATTAATGATAGTAGAACAGGCAAAGGGATGGGTCAGTCGAGCAGCTTGTCGAGGCCGACCGTCAGGCCTTTGAGGCTGCGGACCTTCTTGGCGGCGAGCACGACGCCCGGCATGAAGGACTCGCGATTCATCGAGTCGTGGCGGATCGTCAGCGTCTGGCCGAGGCCGCCGAAGATGACTTCCTGATGCGCGACGTAGCCCGGCAGGCGCACGCTGTGGATGTGCATGCCCTCGTAGTTCGCACCGCGCGCGCCCGGAAGCTTCTCGAACTCATCAGGGTTGCCCTGCTGATGCTCCTTGCGGACCTCGGCGATCATCTCGGCCGTCTGGATGGCCGTGCCCGACGGTGCGTCGAGCTTCTTGTCGTGATGCAGCTCGATGATCTCGACTTCCGGCATGTACTTGGCAGCCTGGCGCGACATGATCATCAGCAGCACGGCGCCGATGGCGAAGTTCGGCGCGATGAACGCAGGCGTTGCGTTCTCCTCGGCAGCCTTGGCAATCTCGGCCTTCTGTTCGTCCGACAGGCCCGTCGTGCCGACGACCGGCGATGTGCCATGCTTCAGCGCCGTCATGACATTGCCGAAGACGACGTCCGGACGCGTGAAGTCGACCATGACCTCGGGCTTCTTGCGCTCGAGCAGCGCCTCAAGATCCGTCTCGACGAGGATGCCGCTTGCAGGCAGTCCGACGAGCGTGCCCGTATCCGCGCCGCCCTTGATATCCACGGCACCGACGAGCTCGAGCTCGTCCGCTTCCTGTACGGCTTTCAATACGGCCTGGCCCATGCGGCCACAAGCACCATTTACGATTACTGTTGTCAAAATATGCGCCTCCAGTCAAAGCATAACGGCACATCCTCCCCTTTCGGATTTTTGGATTTATCCTACAAACGTTCGCAGAGAATGTACGCATTTTTACAAGTATTATACACATATTTGAGCGTCCTGACAAGCCTTGTGCAAAAAACAGGGTCAGGATTCCGTGATGTGCTGGAACTGCTCGCGGTACTGCAGGGCCAGCACGGGCAGCACGAAGTCAAGGTCTTCCCGGCGCGCGAGGCTTGCGAGGGCCGCGCGGCGCGCCTCGATGAGGATGTCGCTGTCACGGAGCACGTCGGCAATCTTGAGGTCGGGCAGGCCGTGCTGCATGGCGCCGAAGAACTGGCCGGGGCCGCGCAGCCGCAGGTCCTCCTCGGCGAGGCGGAAGCCGTCCGCCGTCTCCGCCATGATCGTCAGCCGCTCGCGTGCCTGCTGCGTCTTGCCCTCCGAGACGAGGATGCAGTACGAGGCATACGAGCCGCGGCCGATGCGCCCGCGCAGCTGATGGAGCTGCGAGAGGCCGAAGCGGTCCGCATGCTCGACGACCATGATGCTCGCGTTCGGCACATTGACGCCGACCTCGATGACCGTTGTTGAGACGAGCAGCTGAATCTCCCCCTTGTAGAAGGCTTCCATGACGGCTTCCTTCTCCGCCGGGCGCATCCTGCCATGCACGAGGCCGCAGGCCATATCGTGGAAGATGCCGTAGCGCAGCTCGTCGTAGATTTCCTCGGCCGAGGGCAGATCGCTGTCTTCCTTCATCTCGATGAGCGGACAGACGACGTAGGCCTGGCGCCCCTCCTCGAGCTGACTGTGGACGTAGCGGTAGATGAGCGGCCGGCGGTCCGGACGGCGCACAAACGTGCGGATGGGCTTGCGCCCGGGCGGCAGCTCGCGAATCAGCGAGACGTCGAGGTCGCCGTAAACGGTCAGGGTCATCGTGCGCGGGATTGGCGTCGCTGTCATGACGAGCACGTCGGGCACGCAGCTTCCCTTTTTCTCGAGGGCCGTGCGCTGCGCGACACCAAAGCGGTGCTGCTCATCGGTGACGACGAGTCCGAGCCGGTTGAACTGCACGTCGTCCTGTATGAGCGCGTGCGTGCCGATGACGATGTCCGTCTCATGCGCGGCCATCTCGTGGTAGACGGCCTCGCGCTGCTTCTTCGTGAGGCGGCCCGACAGGAACGAGATGCGGATGCCGAATGGCTGAAGCTGGCGGCAGAACGACTCATAATGCTGCTCGGCGAGGATCTCGGTCGGGGCCATCAGGGCCCCCTGGCAGCCGTTCTCAACAGTCTTGACGAGCGCGAGCATCGCGATGACCGTCTTGCCGGAGCCCACGTCGCCCTGCACGAGGCGGCGCATCGGCACATCGCGCTCCATATCCCGGCGGATATCCTGCCAGGTGCTCTCCTGATCGTGCGTGAGCGTGAACGGCAGGCTCTTCCTGACGCGTGCCAGAAGCTCGCCGTCCCCGGCGTGGCGGATGCCCGTCGCGCTCTGCTGCACCTTCTTCTTCAGGAGCATCAGGCCGCACTGGATTAAGTAGAGCTCCTCAAAGGCCAGGCGCCGCCGCGCTGCCTTGAGTGCGTCGAAATCCTTCGGGAAGTGGATCGTCTCGAACGCCTCGCGGCGCGGCATCAGCCGGTATTCCCGGCAGATGGAGGCCGGCACGACCTCAGACAGCTCGATATCCGCCGCCAGTGCCTCCTGCAGGAGCTTGCGGAAGAATTTCTGGTTGAGCCGCTCCGTCGCCGGATAGACTGGCTGGATGCCGCAGTGCACGGCGGGCTCTTCCTCGCCCGTCAGCACCTCAAATGAGCTCAGCTGGCTCATCTCGAACTGCCCGCGGCCGCCAAACGCGTACGCGGCCCGTCCCGTCACGAAGATGCGGCGGCCGACCACGAGCTGCTTCTTGAGGTATTTCTGATTGAACCACGTCACCTTGAGGAATCCCGAGCCGTCGCCGATCAGCGCCGTCAGGATCGTCATGCCGCGCCGGCCGCCCTGCCGTTCCTGCAGCTTCGTGATGACGCCCGACACCGTCTGCTGCTCGCCGAGGTGCAGGTCCGCAATGCGCGTCAGGACGCTCTGGTCCTCATACGTGCGCGGGAAATACGTCAGTAGGTCGTAGACCGTCGTGATGCCGAGGCGCGCGAGCTCCGCCTTCTTTTTTGGGCCCACGCCCTTGATGTACTGCACGGAATCCGTTATCTTCATGTCGTCGCATCACCCCTTTTTGCACGCCTTCGCTCAGCGGTCAAGCTTCTTCTCGAGTTCCAGGTAATCCGTCAGGTCGACCATGAGCGGCGTCACGGAGATGTAGCCGGCCTCGACGGCGTAGATATCCGTCGGCTTGCTCTTGTCCGTATCGAAGATCTCACCGGCCACCGTGTAGAAGACACGGCCGTCCTCGCGCGGCTGGCGGATGAAGGCGTTGTGGTAGTCGCGCTTGCCCTGGCGGCCGAAGACGAACTGCGGCTCCCCGTCCTTGAAGGCCTTCGGGAAATTGATGTTCCAGAAGAGCGGCTGCTTCTCATCGGCCAGCAGGCGCTCGAAATGCACCGCAAAGATCTCGGCGGCCTCCTCATACGAAATCGTGCTGTCCACATCGAGCGAGAGCGCAAACGACGAAATGTCGTGCAGGATGCCCTCCATCGCCGCGCCGACCGTGCCCGAATACAGGATATCCGTCGCGAGATTCGCGCCGTGGTTGATGCCGGAGACTACGACGTCCGGCTTTTCCTCAGCGATCGCCTCGAGGTAGAGCTTGACGCTGTCCGTCGGCGTGCCGTCGACCGCCCAGGCCTCGATGCCGTATGCCTCGCGCAGCCGCTCGCCGCGCAGGAGCTCCAGCGGCCGGCCGACGTTGAGTGCATGGGCCATGCCGCTCTGCTGGCGTGCCGGCGCCGAGACGACCACCGTATGTTTGGGCGCAAGCGCCCGGACCAGGGCCTCGAGCCCGCACGAGTCGATGCCATCGTCGTTTGAGATCAGGATCCGCAAAATAAAACCTCCATTCCTTCCAAGCAACATCATGTTTATCAAAAATCGCCATGCCAGGCATGGCCCGAAGACACGAAAAGGCTCCTTTGTCGCCAAAGGAGCCATCTAGTCAAAATGGTGACCCACCACGGAATCGAACCGTGAACCTACTGATTAAGAGTCAGTTGCTCTGCCAGTTGAGCTAGTGAGTCATGGTGACCCACCACGGAATCGAACCGTGAACCTACTGATTAAGAGTCAGTTGCTCTGCCAGTTGAGCTAGTGAGTCATCGTTTTGTTCTGTTCTTGGCTGCCCTCGCAACCAACGAATATTATTATAGAGGAGCTTCGGCTATCTGTCAACACCTTTTTTATTTTTCTTTAAAACTTTTTCGTTTCTCCCTGCTTCGCCGCTTCATCGGCTTCATACGCGATGTGGTTCTCCTCGCACCAGTCGCGTGCGACTTCGCGCAGATACGCGCGCTTGTAGGCTTCCCAGGCCGGCTGCAGCAAAAGATGGCGCACCTGGCGGTGGAACCTCGCGGCCGCGCCCGCCCCGGCGAGGATATCCTCGAGGCGCTCCCTGACATCTTCACGCTCGCGCGAGGCGGCAAAGGCCTGCATCATCTCATGCTCACACTCGTCGATGACGTTCGGCAGCGGCAGGTAATGCTCCCAGTCCTCCTCGATGTCAAAGGCGTGGTTGAGCGCATCTTCCTCGCCCATATCATCCTGCATGAGGATGACCTTGCCCCTGGCGATATCCACATAGCCCTGACGGACATCCGACTGCGCCATCGCCGCCGCCAGCTCATTCAAATCGACTTTCATAAAAAACCACCTATCCGGCCCCGTACAGCAGGGCCTCGTTCTTTCCTTCCATTATACCATCTGCGCAGGCATCTGGAAAGACGGCCATGCTTCTATCTGCCACGGCACCTTGCGTACACGGGGGCGTAAAGCACGGGATGCCGAAGACATCCCCAGAGGAGGTGCCCCAGAGGCGAAAGCAATCCATGGACTGGATTGAAGGCGCTGCATTCAGGCTCTTGCCCTTCGGCAGAACAACCAGCACAGCAATTCGCGTGCTGTCCCCGCGCACGCTTATTCGTTATCTTTACCGGCTTCTGCCTGGCGCTGACGGTCGAGTTCTTCGAGCTCGGCGACTTCCTGGTTACGCTCGGCATCGGGCTGTTTGCGCGTGACCAGCATGGCATCGCCAAACGAGAAAAACCGGTACTTCATCTCGACGGCGGTCTTGTAGGCCTGCAGGACGAACTTGCGGCCGGCGAAGGCGCTGATGAGCATGATGAGCGTGGACTTCGGCAGGTGGAAATTCGTAATCAGGGCGTCGACGATCTTGAAGCCGTAGCCCGGGTAGATGAAGATACCCGTCCAGCCGCTCTTGCCGGCAATCTCGTTCTTGGCGGTGGCGGCGGACTCGAGCGTGCGGATGCTCGTCGTGCCGACGGCGATGACGCGGTGACCGGCTTTCTTCGTGTCCATGATGAGCTTGGCCGTCTCATCGGGGATGCAGTAGTATTCCTTGTGCATCTCGTGATCCTCGATGTTATCGACGTTAACGGGGCGGAACGTGCCGAGGCCGACGTGCAGCGTGACGAAGCCGAGGTTGACACCCATGTCGCGGAGTTCCTGCATCTGTTCCTTCGTGAAATGCAGGCCGGCCGTCGGCGCGGCGGCGGAACCTTCCTCACGGTTGTAGACGGTCTGATAGCGCTCCTTGTCCTCGAGCTTCTCGTGGATGTACGGCGGCAGCGGCGTCTCGCCGAGCCGGTCGAGAATCTCCTCGAAGATGCCGTCAAACTGGAATTCGACGATGCGCCCGCCGAAATCCGTGTGCTCCGTCACCGTGCACGAAAGCTCGTCGCTGAAGCGGATGACGTTGCCGGGCTTGGCCTTCTTGCCGGGCTTGACGAGCGTTTCCCAATGCGTGGCATCGAGCCGGCGCAGCAGGAAGACCTCGACCTTGCCGCCCGTCTGGTCGCGATGGCCGATGAGGCGGGCCGGCATGACGCGCGTATCGTTGAAGATCAGCGTGTCGCCCGGCACGAGGAATTCCTTGAGATCGTAGAAATGGCGATGCTCGATGGTCTTCTCGACGGGGTCGAGCACCATGAGGCGCGATGCGTTGCGCGGCTCAATCGGCACCTGGGCGATGCGCTCTTCTGGCAGATCGTAATCAAAATCGGATAATAACATGTACGTAACCTCTTATCTCTTAATATTGTTTCTTTAACGTCACACCGCTGTAGTAGTGATGCAGGATGTCCGCACAGGACTTGCCCGCCTCGGCCAGGCGCTTGGCGCCCCACTGCGAAATGCCGAGGCCGTGGCCGTAGCCGTAGCCTTCGAGCACGAGCGCATCCTTCTGGATTTTCGCGGCAAAGAGCGTGCTCTTGAGGCCGAACCAGCTGCGCATGTCGTTGCCGCTGATGCGCGCCGTGCCCTGCGAGCCCGTCACCGTCATCGTCTTGACGCGGCCTGAGACCGTGCGGTCGCTCGTCTCTTTGCCAAACTGCACGGGCGAGAGCGAGACCTTGCGGATCTTGCCGACCTTCTTGCCCTTGGCCGCAAGCTTCGCGGAAAGTGTCTGCAAGGAAATGGATTTTGTCCAGGGCATCGTCTTTAGCTGCGGGTCCTTTGCTGCGCGCAGATACGGCACATAGCCACCCCAGACATCCTCGCTGTTTTCCGTCATGCCGCCGCTGTCCGTGTGGAAGAGCGCGTCGATGGGCTGGCCGCCGTAGAGCAGCACCTCGCCGCGCGTCGCGCGCAGGGCTGCGTTGGCAGAAGCCTTTTCGGCGCCCGTGCCCGTGTAGACCTGACAGTGCGTCGTCGTGCAGAGATCAAAGCCTGCAGATGCGTGGCGGCCGCGGTTGTGCAGGGCAAAACTGCGCGCGGCGACGCTCTGGGCCTTGAGGGCCTCCTGCGGCCAGTCCGTCGGCATCTCCTCGGGCACGACGCTCTTGAGGTACGTCTCAATGCCCACCTGATTGACGAGCGTCATGCCGCCGGCACGCGCCAGCACCTGCATTGCGCCGGCATACGAACGGCTGCCGTAGCGGAACGACGCGCCGTCGCCCGCATTGGCAGGCGTCAGCGTGAGCGTCGTGCCCGCAAGCTTCTTGCCAGCGACGAGGAAGGCATTCCCCTGCTGCCTGATGGTGACGGCCTGACCTGCGGGCAGCGTAAGTGCCTTAGAGGTCTCCGTCCGGCACGTGACTTTGCCGGCAAGCGGCGTCAGCGCCAGTGAAGCCTGCTTCTCGGCAAGGCCGATGCGCAGCACGGGTTCCTCTGCCGTTGCCTTGCTCATCTTACTCGCATTTCCCGGAGAGGCCGGAGCCGGAGCACGACGCGCCATGACCGGCGTGGCAAAAGACAGCATCACCGCACCAGCCAGCAGGACTGACAAAAAACGTCTCATTCCATTCACTTCCCTTCCACACTCTTTACAATTGAATCCAATCCCCTGATGAGTCCAGAGACAGCTTCCGGCCCTGCGGGTCACCTTCTCCGGGGATGCCCCCGGCATCCCGCGCTTTGTGTCCGTGCGCGGGGCTACGACGCTTGTGAGGACTTGCTGTCGGAGATTCTTCTTCTCCGTCCGTCCATGGACCTCTTCCACCGCTTCGCGGTCCCCCTTCCCCGTGCGCGGGGCTGCGACGCTTGTGAGGACTTCCAATCGAGTATTGTCCTTGTCCGTCCGTCCAAAGACCTCTTCCACCGCTTACGCGGTCCCCCTTCCCCGTGCGCGGGGAAGGCTGCGCGAATTGCTGCGCTGGTTGTTCTGCCGAAGGGCAAGAGCCCGAGCGGAGGGATGTATTCCGCCTGGAGGCGCACAGCGATTGCCCGCGGCAATACATGTAGGGGACGAGGGTGCATAAGCGGAGCGTTGGCGCCTGGCGTTAAGAAGGGATTTTTTCCTTGCCAGCTTCCTGGCGAACGGACGTCGTTCAAGCAGCGCGCGTTTCGCACGTTCGTCAGGCTTCATTCCAAAGGAAAAAATCCCTTTAGCCAGCCGACTTCGCGCAGCGTTGCGCTCTCGTCCCCGCCTTCCACATTTAGCTGCGCGCTGAAGCCGGAATACATCCCGCAGCGCCCTTGCATTCCTCCTTTCATCAAGCAGAAATGCAACTGCCAGCAGTTC
>NZ_QRQA01000007.1:0-142751 GCF_003475755.1 Mitsuokella sp. AF33-22
TTCGCCCGACACTCAGTGGCGTTTTTCGCCCGGCGCTAACAGGGGCATACGAAAGGGGGAAAGATCATGGAATATGATGATGATGATTTCCTGATGATATCGGGAATACAGCATTTTTCCTTTTGTCCAAGACAATGGGGATTGATTCATATCGACCAGGTATGGAACGAAAATATCAAGACAATGGAGGGCAATATCGTCCACGAGAATTGCCACAATCAAGATTTTATCGAGAAGCGGGGCAATGTCCTTATTTCACGCGGCATGCGTATAACGTCCAAGACTTTGGGGGTAACTGGTCAATGTGATGTTGTGGAATTCCATCGGGATGATAACGACGGATGTCATCTGTACGGACACGACGGATTATGGAAACCTTTTCCCATTGAATACAAACGAGGTCAATCGAAGCAGATTGATGCGGATCGTCTGCAACTTTGCTGTCAGGCCATGTGTCTAAGTGAAATGTTGAGTGTCCCTATAGAAGAAGGGGCATTGTATTACCATGAAACACATCGGCGTGAACGCGTTTTATTGACAGAAAATTTGCGTAAGGAAGTCAAAGAAATGCTGGATCAAATGCACCATTATCTTCAAACTGGTTATGTCCCTAAAGTACGTCCCAGGAAAGGTTGTTCGAGTTGTTCATTAAAGGAACTTTGTTTGCCTGTAATTTGCAAAAAGAAGTCAGTTGATTCATACTATAATGCTGTATTCGAGGATGATTTGCTATGAGAAAGTTATTCAACACATTATATGTGATGACTCCGGAAACATATTTGGCTTTAGAAAATGAAAATGTTTTGGTACTGCTGGATGATCAGGTAAAAGGCAGGATTCCGCTTCATACGTTGGAACAAATCATATACTTTGGTTATAAAGGAGCATCACCAGCCTTGCTTGGAGAATGCGCCAAAAGGAATATAGGCTTATGCTTTTACCGTCAAAGCGGCAGATTTCTGGCCAGAGTGGTGGGAGTGACGCAGGGAAATGTTTTGCTGAGGAAAGAACAATACCGGTGTTCAGACAGCGAGGATAGAAGCTGTGAAATTGCCAGATACTTTATTGTTGGCAAGATATTTAATGCACGAAGCGTGCTGGAACGGGCAAAGCGCGATCATCCATTGAGCGTGGATACGCAGTCGTTGCAGGAAGTGAGTGCTGCCTTATGGCAGCTGGCCAAGAAGGCCAGGGAATGTCAGGACTTGAAGCACCTCCGTGGTTACGAGGGGGAAGCTGCAAGCTTGTATTTTTCGGTATTTGATCATCTTATCTTGCAGAATAAAAAGGTTTTTTCCTTCGAACAGCGGATAAAACGTCCTCCCAGAGATCCGGTCAATGCATTGCTTTCTTTCGGATATACCCTCTTAGCGAATGATTGTGCGTCAGCTTTGGAGTCGGTAGGATTGGATGCTTATGTCGGCTTCCTGCATCGCGATCGCCCAGGACGAATGTCTCTGGCTTTAGACTTGATGGAAGAGTTGCGCAGCATTTATGCTGACCGGTTTGTCCTGACCTTGATCAATAATCGCAAAATCAATGTGAATGCGTTTGATCATCAAGAAAATGGTGCTGTATTGTTGAATGAACAAGGACGTAAAGTTTTTCTTACCGATTGGCAGAACAGGAAAAAAGATGCGATACGTCACCCGTTTTTAGACGAAAAGATACCGTGGGGGCTGGTGCCTTTCGTTCAAGCGCAATTGCTGGCCAAGGTATTACGTGGTGATCTGGATATGTATCCGGCATTTTTGTGGAAATGAGATGAAGACATGTTGGTTTTAGTGACATACGATGTGAGTACGCAGGATAATGCGGGGAAACGAAGACTTCATCAGGTAGCGAAACGATGTGAGCGGTACGGGCAGCGCGTCCAGAATTCTGTATTTGAGTGCCTGTTGCAGCCGGATGAACTCGTTTTGCTGAAGCATCAATTATTAAAAATCATGGATCCGGAACAAGACAGCATTCGCTTTTATAATTTGGGCGCAAAATATCAATCGAAGATTGACCATTATGGTGCAAAGCATACTTATGATCCGGAGGAGATCCTGATGTTGTAGGCAGGTGTCCTGAGAAAATACTGGAAAGCGGCGGGGATGCTGTAGGTTTCGGCGAGTTCCTGCGGGGAGGCCCAGACGAGTGGGATTTTGTCTTCGGCTACGATGCCAGAGTCCGGGTCTTTGAGCAGGACCTCAAAGCCGCGCATCTGCCATTCGACATGGGAGAAGATGTGGCGGGCGTCTGGCAGGCGGTGGATTTCCTGTACGGAGAAGCCGCGTGCGCTTAGATGTGCCCGGACTTCTTCTGCCGTGAGATGTCCTTCTATATGCGGCAGTTCCCAGAGTCCGGCCAGCAGGCCTTTGGCCGGGCGTTTGTGCAGGGCAATTGCTTTTTCTGTGCGCAGCAGCAGCACCGTCAGGTTTTCCTGGCGGCGCTGCTTTTTGTTTTGCTTGACCGGCAGTTCCTGCTCACAGCCTTCGTCGTGTGCGAGGCAGAGCGGAGCGAGCGGGCAGCGGGCGCAGTGCGGAGCCCCATGGGGCAGGCAGATGGTGGCGCCGAGGTCCATGAAGGCCTGATTGAGGTCGCCGGCATCTTTTCCCGTGGGATAATGGGGAGCGAGGGCATCTTCTACGGCGCGTTTCACGGCGGGCTTTGCAATATCCTCACGGCAGCCGAGCACGCGCATGACGACGCGCAGGATGTTGCCGTCGACTGCGGGCAGGGGAAGGCCGAAGGCGATGGAGCCGATGGCGCTGGCCGTATAGCGGCCGATGCCGGGGAGATCCAGTAAATCATTGAAATCCCCTGGCATCTCGCCGTGGAAGGTATCCGTGAGGACGATGGCGGCCTTCTTGAGATTGCGGGCTCTGCTGTAGTAGCCGAGGCCCTGCCAGAGTTTCATGAGCGTTTCGTCGTCACAGGTGGCGAGAGATGCGATATCCGGGAGGGTCGCAAGGAAGCGCTGGTAGTAGGGAATGACCGCAGAGGCTCTCGTCTGCTGGAGCATGATCTCGGACAGCCAGGTATGATAGGGCGTCGGCTCTTCGCGCCAGGGGAGCTCGCGCACTGCTGACTGTCCCTGGTACCAGGTGAGCAGGGGCTGTGGCAGCTGGCTGAGGATATCCGGATGCGGGAGTTTTATGGTTGCTTTCATGGTCTGTATCGTTTCCTTTTCTTATGATTCTATGCAGTCGTCTGTGGAGTTTTTTCCATCACTGATTGATACTATTCATTGTAGCATGGAAGTGTCTTTGTGAAAAAGACGATAATACCGATACAAATAAATGTAAACAGGAATCTTGTTTTATCCTGCATGAAAAGACAATGGTACAGAAAATAATGGTATGCTGGGGGATTATGTCTACTATGTAAAGATGAAACGGTTTTGTTCAAATCAAAAAACAGAATAAAATTTACAAAAACATGTTGACAAAATCGACCAGTAGAGTAATAATGTATACATATTTACAGCGTTACACATTGAAAGGCAAGTGAGTTGCATCGGAAATGCGATGATGTGACAGCAACGCTTTCTTAGAAGGGGATGAATCTATGAAACATGTCTTGTCGGTCTTTGTCGAGAACCAGACGGGTGTGCTGGTGCGTGTTGTAAGTATGTTTTCCAGACGCGAATTCAACATCGACAGTTTGTCGGTTGGTGTGACGGAGGCGCCGGAGTTTTCCCGCATCACGATGGTGGTGCACGGAGATGAGAATCTGATCGAGCAGATGATCAAGCAGCTCGAGAAGATGCCGGTTGTGCGTGCCGTACAGCGGCTGGATGAGAAAAATGCTGTGTGCCGCGGGATGACGCTCATCAAGGTTAAGGCGGATGATCAGAGCCGTCTCGATGTCTTGAAGATGGCGGAACTCTTCCGGGCTCATGTGGTGGATGTCGAATCCAACACATTGGTCTTTGAGATTACGGGCAGCGATGACAAAGTGACGGCTTTCCTGAGACTTGTAAAGCCTTACGGGATTGCCGAAGTCATACGCACCGGCCTCATAGCGCTGGAACGCGGGGAACATACAATCTATGAACATTGTGAGGAGAGAGAGTATTATGGCAAAAACTTACTATGATCAGGATGCAAATTGGGAACTCATGAATGGCAAGACGATCGCAATCCTCGGCTATGGCAGCCAGGGTCATGCACATGCCCTGAACCTGAAGGACAGCGGTGCAAACGTCATTGTCGGCCTCTATGAAGGCTCCAAGTCCAAGAAGGTCGCAGAAGAGCACGGCCTGAAGGTTTACACGGTCGCTGAAGCAGTCAAGCAGGCTGATATCACGACGGTCCTGATCCCGGATGAGAAGCAGGCTGATGTTTACAAGACGGAAATCGGACCGAACCTCAAGCCGGGCAGCGCTCTCGTCTTCGCACATGGCTTCAACATCCATTATCAGCAGATCATCCCGCCGGCTGATGTCGATGTCTTCATGGTTGCTCCGAAAGGCCCGGGCCATCTCGTTCGCCGTACGTTCACGGAAGGTTCCGGTGTTCCGGCTGTCTTCGCTGTTTACCAGAATGCTACGGGCAAGTGCTTCGACCTCGCTCTCGCTTATGCAAAGGGCCTCGGTGCTCTGCGTTCCGGCGCTCTTGAGACGACGTTCCGTGATGAGACGGAAGAAGACCTCTTCGGTGAGCAGGCTGTCCTCTGCGGCGGCGTTTGCCAGCTGATGCAGACGGGCTTCGATGTCCTCGTTGAGGCAGGTTATCCGCCAGAGATGGCATACTTCGAGTGCTTCCATGAGATGAAGCTCATCGTTGACCTCTGCTATGAGGGCGGCTTCACGAAGATGCGCAAATCCATTTCTGATACGGCTGAGTATGGCGATTACATGGTTGGCCCGCGCATCATCACGGAAGACACGAAGAAAGAGATGAAGAAAGTCCTCAAAGAGATCCAGGATGGCACGTTCGCTCGCAACTGGCTGCTTGAGAACAAGTCGGCTGGCCGTGCAAACTTCCTCATGGAGCGCCGCCTCCATGCTGAGCATCCGATCGAGAAGGTCGGTAAAGAACTGCGTGCTATGATGCCGTGGCTCAAAGATGGCGCAGATCTTTCCAAAGACTGATTCGCCGTCAGGCAACTGAACAGGAAATGAACGCTTCCCCGGCGAATACTACGTCGGGGAAGTTTTTTCCAATCACTGGACATCATTGGATCATATAGATTAGGAGGGCATACTATGGGTATGACTATGAGCGAGAAGATCCTCGCGAAACACGCCGGCCTTGATTCCGTGAAAGCCGGTCAGCTCGTCACGTGTGAGCTCGATATGGTACTCGCGAACGATATCACGGCGCCGCCATCCATTGCGAAATTCGAGGAGATTGGCCGCCCTGTCTTTGACAATACGAAAATCGCACTCGTGCCGGATCATTTCCAGCCGGCCAAGGACATCAAGTCGGCAGAGCTTGCCAAAACGGTCCGCGATTTTGCTCATAAGCACAAGATCGTCAATTACTTTGAACAGGGCCGCGTGGGCATCGAGCACGTCATCCTGCCGGAAAAAGGCATTGTGGCTCCGGGCATGCTGACGATCGGCGCGGATTCCCATACTTGCACGTACGGTGCCGTCAACGGTTTTGCGACGGGCGTCGGCTCGACGGATCTCGGCGCTGCCATGGCGACGGGCAAGGCCTGGTTCAAGGTGCCGGAGGCCATCAAGGTCAATCTGACGGGTGAGAAACCGGCGAATATCAACGGCAAGGATGTTATCCTTACGCTCATCGGCATGATCGGCGTGGACGGTGCACTCTATAAATCCTTGGAGTTTGCCGGCCCGGGCGTCAAGGCCCTGACGATGACGGACCGCCTGACGATTTCCAACATGGCCATTGAAGCCGGTGGCAAGGCAGGCATTTTCCCGTTTGATGAAATCACGAAAGCGTATGTCGATGGCCGCGTCAAGAAGCCGTATGAGCCGGTGGCTGCTGACGATGATGCCGAGTACTGCCGCGAGGTCGACATCAATCTGTCCGAGCTCAAGCCGGTTGTCGCGTTCCCGCATCTGCCGGGCAACACGAAACGCGTCGAGGACATCAAGGAGCCCATCGAGATCGATCAGGTCATCATCGGTTCCTGCACGAACGGCCGTCTCGAGGATATGGAGATTGCTGCATCCATCCTCAAGGGTCATAAGATTGCGGACCGCGTGCGCTGCATCGTCATCCCGGGCAGCCCGGCCGTTTACAAGGAATCCATGAAACGCGGCTACATCGATGCCTTCATCGATGCCGGCTGTGCCGTTTCGACGCCGACCTGCGGCCCGTGCCTCGGCGGCTACATGGGCATCATGGCTGCGGGTGAGCGCTGCGTTTCGACGACGAACCGCAATTTCCGCGGCCGCATGGGCCATGTCGATAGTGAAGTTTACCTCGCCGGCCCGCATGTTGCAGCCGCGAGTGCAATCTTAGGACGCATCGCAACACCGGAGGAGGTACAGTAACATGAAATTAGAAGGAAAAGTATGGCGCTACGGCGATAATGTCGATACGGATGTCATCATCCCGGCTCGTTACCTCAATACGTTTGACCCGAAAGAGCTTGCCAAGCACTGCATGGTCGACATCGATGAAAGCTTTGCACCCAATGTCAAGGAAGGTGACATCATGGTCGGCGGCCGCAATTTCGGCTGCGGCTCTTCGCGTGAGCATGCGCCGGTTGCCATCAAGGCTTCAGGCATCCCAGTCGTCATCGCTGCAAGCTTTGCGCGTATCTTCTACCGCAACGGCATCAATATCGGTCTGCCGCTGCTCGAGATCGGCGATCAGGTCGAGAAGATCAAGGCCGGCGATCAGCTGCGTGTGGATACGGCTACGGGCACGATCGAAGACCTGACGACGGGCGATGTGTTCCATGCACATCCGCTGCCGGGCTTCGTGCAGGATATTGCCAAAGCCGGCGGCCTGATCAATTACATCAAGGGTCAGAAGGACTGAGCATGCATCAGCCTGTCTGACGTGCCTGGAGATCGCAGGCATGTCGGATGGGCTGTGTTTGGCGTTTTGTCAGAGTAGAGAGGGAATCAGTTATGTCATATAAAATCACGGTGATACCGGGCGATGGTATCGGCAAGGAAATCACGGATTCCGCTGTGGAAGTCCTCAAGAAAGTGGATGAAAAATTCGGCCTGGGGCTTTCGTACACGTATAAAGATGCTGGCGGCACGGCCTACGATAAATTCGGCACGCCGCTGCCAGAGGATACGATCGAGGCCTGCAAGGCATCGGATGGCGTACTCTTCGGTGCGGTCGGCGGCGACAAGTGGGACAACGTCGATCCGGCACTGCGCCCGGAGAAAGCCATCCTCGGCCTGCGCAAGAACCTCGGCCTCTACGCCAATCTGCGCCCGGTCAAGGTAGCGGATGCTCTTGTGGAATATTCCCCGCTGAAGCCGGAACTCGTGCGCGGCGTTGACCTCGTCATCGTGCGCGAGCTCATCGGCGGCATTTATTTCGGTGACAAATGCGAGTCGGAGCAGCACAACGGCGCAGAACGCGCCTGGGATCTTGAGAATTATTCAGTTCCCGAAGTTGATCGCATCTCGAAGCTCGCATTTGAGACGGCGAAGCTGCGCCGCGGCAAGGTCACGTCGGTCGACAAGGCCAACGTGCTCGCGACGTCGCGCCTCTGGCGCCGCACGGTAGCCAAGATGGCCGGAAACTATCCGGATGTCGAGCTCAACAACCTTTATGTGGACAATTGCTCCATGCAGCTGGCCATCCATCCGACGCAGTTCGATGTCATTGTCACGGGCAATCTGTTTGGTGATATTCTTTCGGATGAGGCGGCCGTCATCGGCGGCTCCATCGGCATGATGCCGTCGGCCTCCATCGGCACGAGCACGAGCCTCTATGAGCCGATTCATGGCAGCGCACCGGACATTGCCGGCAAGGGCATTGCCAATCCGATGGGAACGATCCTCTCGGCAGCCATGCTGCTGCGCTATTCGCTGCATGAGGAAGAGGCGGCCAAGGCCATCGAGGCGGCCGTGGACAAGGCACTGGCCGATGGCTACCGCACGCCGGATCTCTGGAAGGAAGGCTTCAAGAAGGCCAATACGGAAGAGATTACGAAGGTCATCTGCACGCGCATCTGACCGCTCGGTAAGGTCAGGATGCCCAGGAGGATAGGCGAAGAGAGTCAAGGGCCGCAAGAGCGGCGGAAGGGGGACGACCGATGAAGGGAGCACAGGCTGTGGCTCACTGTCTCAAGGAGCAGGGAGTCGATACGGTTTTTGGTTATCCGGGCGGCATGATCCTGCCCCTTTACGATGTATTTTACAAGAATCCCGAGTTCCGGGAGATCCTTGTCACCCATGAACAGAATGCGGCACATGCTGCCGATGGCTATGCGAGAGCTTCGGGCAAGGTCGGTGTCTGCATCGCGACTTCTGGTCCCGGTGCGACGAATCTCGTCACGGGGCTGGCGACGGCGTTCATGGATTCCATTCCTGTCGTGGCCATCACGGGGCAGGTCGATACCACGCTTCTGGGGCGTGATGCATTCCAGGAGACGGATATTCTCGATGTTACCATGCCTATTACGAAGCATAATTTCAAGGTCAAGGATCCGAAACTCCTCGTGCCGACTGTGCGCAAGGCGTTCGCTCTGGCACGCCATGGCCGCCCGGGGCCGGTCCTCGTCGATGTGCCGCGTGATCTGTTCTTTGCCGAGGTGGCGTATGAGCCGCAGCAGCCGGACCCGGAGCATCACGGTCAGCCGGATGCGGATTTCCGCATCTGTGCGGCTGAGGCAGCGGCGGAGATCGTCAAGGCCAGACAGCCCGTGGCCATTGTCGGCGGCGGCGTCATATCGGCCGGTGCGACGAAGGAAGTCATTGCCTTTATCGAGAAGTATCATCTGCCCGTTGCCCATACGCTGATGGGGCTTGGCGCCATCCCGTATTCTCATCCGCAGTCGCTGGGCTTTGCCGGCATGCACGGCGAGAAGGCGGCCAATCATGCAATCGCGGCGGCTGATCTCGTCATTGCCATCGGCAGCCGCTTTGGCGACCGCCAGACGGGCAATCTCGACAAGTACACGCAGAATACGAAATTCATTCACATCGACATCGACCCCGCTGAGATTGATAAGAATATCGGCAATTCACTGGGGCTTGCCGGTGACATGAAGACCATCCTCGGCCTTTTGATGCAGCATGAGCCGAATTCGGCTCTGACGGACTGGTGGACGCAGATCCACAAGTGGCAGGAAGCGTACGAGTACGATTACCAGCAGAGCCGTTTGACCGTTCCCTGGGCCATGCATCAGGTTGCGATGCGCACGAAGGGGAAACCCTATGCTTTTGCGACGGATGTCGGCCAGCATCAGATGTGGGCGGCTCTGCACCTGCGCATCGAGGAGCCGCGTACCTGGCTGACTTCCGGCGGACTCGGCACGATGGGCTTCGGCCTGCCGGCAGCCATGGGCGCACAGCTCTATTATGGCGGGGACCGGCGGGTCATCCATGTGGCTGGCGACGGCGGCATCAAGATGACGGGCAATGAGTTCTACACCATCGCGCGCCTGAAACTGCCCATCATTTCCCTGATTGTCAACAACCGGAGTCTCGGCATGATCCGCCAGCTCCAGAAGGTCATGTACAAGGAACGCTACATTGCCTGCGAGCTCGATTATCCGATGGATTACGTCAAGTATGCGGAATGCTTCGGTATCCATGCAGAGGCCGTGTCGACGCAGGATGAATTTGCTGAGGCGCTCAAAGACGCTCTGGCTGATACGAAACATCCGCGCGTTATCGTTCTCAACGTATGGCGCAGTTTCGTCGAACCCATGATTAAGGGCGGCGCCCGCATCGATGAGTTCGTCGAGTTTAAGTGATTTTTTCTGGGCCATTCCAGGTGAGCAACTGCTGTTTGCCTGGGATGGCTCTCTTTTGTTTTATGGGATATGATATAATGAGGGTCCGGACCAGATTCAGGGGTCATGGAGAAGGGAGGGATTCTTGTGACGTTATTCCTGGAACAGCTCATGGCACTCATCGCGATTTTATTCATCGTGGGAGGCGCCTGCTATGCCTATCGGAATTATCGGCGGCAGAAGAAAAACGGGCGGGATTGATTGCTAGGGCCCGCGCGGAAATGATATAATAAACTGTGTAAAAATTTTTACCCCAGGTATACAGGAGGCGTAGATACAGAATGGGAAAAGCTTTAATCATTGGCTGCGGCGGTGTGGCAAGTGTGGCCATCCACAAGTGCTGCCAGAATTCGGATGCATTTGAGGAGATCCTGATTGCTTCGCGTACGAAGTCGAAATGCGATGCCCTCAAGGAGAAGCTGGAAGGTACGACGAAGACGAAAATCCAGACGGCTCAGGTGGACGCGGATGACGTCGATGCACTCGTGGCTCTCATTGAATCGTTCCAGCCCGATGTCGTGTTGAACCTTGCCCTGCCGTATCAGGACCTTCACATCATGGATGCCTGCCTGAAGACGAAGACGAATTACGTCGATACGGCCAACTATGAGCCGGAGGATACGGCGAAGTTCGAGTACAAGTGGCAGTGGGCTTACCGTGAGCGCTACGAACAGGCCGGCATCACGGCGCTTTTGGGCTCGGGCTTTGACCCGGGCGTTACGGGCGTGTTTGCCGCCTATGCGCTCAAGCATCATTTCGATGAAATCAACTACATCGATATCCTCGACTGCAATGCCGGCGATCACGGCTATCCGTTCGCGACGAACTTCAATCCGGAGATCAACATCCGCGAGGTTTCGGCCAACGGCAGCTACTGGGAGGACGGTCACTGGGTTGAGACGAAGCCGATGGAGATCAAGCGCGTCTACAATTTCCCGGAGATCGGCCCGAAGGACATGTACCTTCTGCATCACGAGGAGCTCGAGAGCCTCGGCCTCAACATCCCGGGCATCAAGCGCATCCGCTTTTTCATGACGTTCGGCGAGAGTTATCTCAACCATCTCAGATGCCTGGAGGATGTCGGCATGACCTCCATCGAACCCATCGAGTTCGAAGGGAAAAAGATCATCCCGCTGCAGTTCCTCAAGGCCGTCCTGCCGGATCCCGCTAGCCTCGGCCCGCGCACGAAGGGCAAGACGAATATCGGCTGCATCTTCCGCGGCAAGAAGGATGGCAGGGACAAGACGTATTACCTCTACAATGTCTGTGACCATCAGGAATGCTACAGGGAAGTCGGTTCGCAGGCCGTTTCCTACACGACGGGTGTGCCGGCCATGATCGGTGCGATGCTCGTCATGAACGGCACCTGGAAGGGCCCCGGTGTTAAGAACATCGAGGAGTTCGATCCGGATCCCTTCATGGAGGCGCTCAATAAGTGGGGCCTCCCCTGGAAGGAAAGCTTTGATCCGGAGCTCGTCGATTGATGGCGGCCCCGGTGATGAAGCGCGAGTGGTTTGAGGTGCCGACTCCTTCGTATGTCGTGGAGGAGGAGCTGCTGCGCCATAATCTTGAGATCCTGCACGAGCTTGAGCAGGATACGGGCGCACATGTCCTGCTCGCGCAGAAATGCTTCTCGATGTATCATTTCTATCCGCTGATCGGCCGGTACCTCTCGGGGACGACGGCCAGCGGCCTCTTTGAGGCTCGCCTCGGGCATGAGGAAATGGGAAAAGAGAATCACGTGTTCTCGCCTGCCTATAAGGAGGAGGATTTTCCGGAGCTCGTGAAAATCTGCGATCACATCGTGTTCAATTCCTTTGCCCAGTGGCGAAAGTTTGGCCCGCAGGCACTGCGGGCGGGCGTCTCGTGCGGCCTGCGCATCAATCCGGAATGCTCGACACAGGATTATGCCATTTACGATCCCTGTGCGGAGGGCTCGCGCCTTGGCGTGCGGCTGCGCGACTTTGATGAAACGCAGCTTTCGGGGCTCGACGGCCTGCACTTCCATACGCTCTGCGAGCAGGGAGCCGAGGCGCTCGCCGTGACGCTTGAGGCCGTGGAGGAGAAGTTCGGCAGGTATCTGCCGCAGATGAAGTGGCTCAACTTCGGCGGCGGCCATCACATCACGAAGCCGGGCTACGACATCGCGCTCCTGAAGCAATGCATCCGCAGGATGCAGCAGAAGTACGGCTTGACCATTTATGTGGAGCCCGGTGAGGCCGTGGCCCTGAATGCCGGTTTCCTCGTCGCTTCCGTGCTCGATATCCAGACGCAGAATGGCATCGCCATCCTCGATACGTCGGCGGCCTGCCATATGCCCGACGTCATCGAGATGCCGTACCGGCCGCCTGTCGTGGGCGCCGGTGGGCCGGGTGAGTATGCGCATACGTATACCCTGGCCGGGCCGACTTGCCTGGCCGGCGATACGATTGGCACGTATTCCTTCCGGGAGCCGCTGGCCATCGGCAGCCGCGTCGTCTTCGGCGACATGGCCATCTACACGATGGTCAAGAACAATACGTTCAATGGCATGCCGCTTCCCGATATCATCGCCGTGCATGGGAACGGGGCGTGGGAGGTCGTGCGCCGCTTCGGCTACGACGATTTCAAGATGCGGTTGTAACATTGTAAACCGAGTTTTCAAGGAACGATTGACAGTCGTTCTCCTTTATAGTAAACTAGCAACAATATATTTGAGGCAAGGCCTTGCAGTATTCAAGAAAGAAGGGGTTACGTTGGCATTCTATTTCAAAGAACCATCACACACTTTTGGGGAGTATCTTCTCGTTCCGGGTTATTCATCGGACAAATGCATCCCGAACAATGTGTCGCTCAAGACGCCACTCGTGAAGTTCAAGAAGGGTGAGGAGCCGAAGATCTCCATGAACATCCCGATGACTTCTGCTATCATGCAGGCTGTCTCCAACGACAAGATGGCAATTGCGCTGGCAAAGGAAGGCGGCGTATCCTTCATCTATGGTTCGCAGAGCATTGAAGAAGAAGCTGCCATGGTCGCCCGCGTCAAGAATTACAAGTCCGGTTTCGTCAGCAGCGATTCCAACATCAAACCGACGACGACGCTCGGCGAGATTCTGGACCTTTTGCAGAAGACGAGCCATTCGACGATGGCTGTCACGGAAGACGGCACGCCGACGGGCAAGCTGCTCGGTATCGTCACGAGCCGTGATTACCGCGTCTCGCGCATGAGCCTCGATACGCCGGCTGAGTCCTTCATGACGCCGTTCGAGAAGCTCGTTTACGCCGATGCGGATACGACGACGCTGACGAAGGCCAACGACCTCATCTGGGAGCATAAGCTCAACATGCTGCCGCTCGTCGACCACAACCAGCGCCTGCGCTACATGGTTTTCCGCAAGGACTACACGGACAACAAGGAAAATGCTCTGGAGCTCATCGATGCCAACAAGCGCTACGTCGTCGGTGCCGGCATCAATACGCGTGACTACGCAGAGCGCGTACCGGCCCTCTTGAAGGCCGGCGCCGATGTCCTCTGCATCGACTCTTCCGAGGGCTTCTCGGAATGGCAGCGCATCACGCTCAAGTACATCCACGAGAATTTCGGTGAGGATGTCAAGGTCGGTGCCGGCAATGTCGTCGACGCTGAGGGCTTCCGCTTCCTCGCAGAAGCAGGTGCGGACTTCATTAAGGTCGGTATCGGCGGCGGCTCCATCTGCATCACGCGTGAGACGAAGGGCATCGGCCGCGGCCAGGCTACGGCGCTCATCGATGTCTGCGCAGAGCGTGACCGCTACTACGAGGAGACGGGCGTTTACATCCCGGTCTGCTCCGATGGCGGCATTGTCCACGATTACCACATGACGCTGGCCCTGGCTATGGGCGCAGATTTCCTGATGCTCGGCCGTTATTTCTCCCGCTTCGATGAAAGCCCGACGGATAAGGTCAAGGTTAACGGCACGTACTACAAGGAGTATTGGGGCGAGGGTTCCAACCGTGCCCGCAACTGGCAGCGCTACGATCTCGGCGGTGCGCGCAAGCTCTCCTTCGAGGAAGGCGTTGATTCCTATGTGCCGTATGCTGGTCCGCTCAAGGACAACGTGCATACGACGCTCGCCAAGGTTCGTTCGACGATGTGCAACTGCGGTGCGCTGACGCTGCCGGAGCTGCGCGAGAAGGCCAAGATCACGCTGGTTTCCGCGACGAGTATCGTCGAGGGCGGCTCGCATGATGTCATCCTCAAGGATAAGTTTGGACGCGAGTAATCCCAAAAGATATTCATGATGAGAAGATACTGCTCAGATTTTCTGGGCAGTATTTTTGTTTTTATCAGTCTCTTCTTTTATCCTGGAAGGATTCTGGTTTCGCATAGCGAAGTTATTTAAAATAAAATATATGAGTATTTGTGAGGAAGAATTGCGTGACAGGAAGCATCTTTCCTGCTGGGAAGGGCTGATTGAACATGGTTATGAAAAGACCTATCAGAAGCCAGGATGTGGGAAACATCCTGGCGAAATTATCCAAGCGGTATGATTTGGTACGCATGGTGAATCCGGAAGAATGCCACACCTTCCGCATGAACGATGAGGGGAAGATGACGTATGGGCCCGACTGCTATTCGGTCTGGCACAGCACAAACCGCTGCCGTGACTGTACGAGCCTGCGGGCGTTGAAGACGGGAGTCGAACTTCATAAAACGGAAATCAAGGATGGCGATCTTTACGAAGTCACGTCGCGCCCGGTGGAAATCCTGCGCGATGATGAACTGATTTATCCGTGTGTCATCGAGATGATACGCATCCGGAGGGGGAAGGGCATGAAGCAGGATCATCATCATGCCGTGCTGCACGAGGGATACAAGCCGGAACGATTTGTCGAGCTCCTGCGGAAGGCCATGCAGGATTTTCCGTATGGCATGGTCTGGTTCGATAAGGAAGGCCGCTGTCTTTATGCCAACAGTGAGGCGTTCCGGCTGTTCCGCGTCGCGGATGATCTGCAAAAACTTGCCGGCATCCTGAAAAAATGGATTCAGCAGGATATGCTGGCCGGCTGTCAGGCAGCATCCTGGATCCAGTCGTATGAAACGGGGGTGGAGAACAAAGCGATTTCCATCAGCCGCTATCCGCTGCATGAGCCCGATGGCGGTGTGGTCGGCAATTATTTCCTGCTGCGCGACTGCACGCAGGCACAGAAGAATATCGATCTGGAGCATTTCGGCACGCTGCATGACAGTTTGACGGGAATCTGCAACCGTTATGGCTTTTATCGGCAGGCGCGTCATTGTCTGGAATCGTATCCAGAAGAAACGTATTGTCTGGCCGGCTTGAATTTCTGTGATTTCAAGCTCATCAACAATTTCTACGGGCTCACGAAGGGGAATGAACTCCTGTCCCGCATCGGCGCGATGCTGCGCCGGC
This sequence comes from Mitsuokella sp. AF33-22, assembly GCF_003475755.1. Lineage (NCBI taxonomy): Bacteria > Bacillati > Bacillota > Negativicutes > Selenomonadales > Selenomonadaceae > Mitsuokella > Mitsuokella sp. AF33-22. The sequence goes on from NZ_QRQA01000007.1 coordinate 15,291, forward strand.
ATTATGAGGGTGATGATGAAGTGGCCTATGGACGCATCCAGGATGACCGCTTTGCGCTGCTGATCCCCATAAGACGGTTCCGTCCCGAGGAATTCCTGCACGATGTGGAACAGATCATGCAGAGTCTTCGGCCGGGCAATCTCGTCCTGCAGGTGACGGTGGGAATCTGTCGCGTGGAAGATGCGGAGACGCCAATCTCCATCCTCTGTGACCGGGCATTCCTCGCGGCCAGTTCTCTGGAGAAACGGGAAAGCAGCGGCTTTGTCTGGTATCAGGAGGATATGCTGGCCGATAAATTGCATGACCAGGCCATCCTGGCCCGTTTTGCCGAAGCGATGCGGAATCAGGAAATGCAAATCTTCCTGCAGGCGCAGGTGGATGCCAGGAGCGGCCGCGTGATCGGAGCAGAGGTCCTGTCGCGCTGGCGCCGCGATGACGGCTCCATCATTCCGCCCGCGCTCTTCGTGCCGGTATTGGAGCAGCATGGCAAGATCTGGCAGCTCGATTACTGGGTCTGGGAACAGTCCTGCAGCCTGCTGCGCAAATGGCAGGGGACGCCTCTCGAGAATTGCACACTGTCTGTGAATATTTCCGTCAAGGACATGTATTATCTGGATCTCTATGAGGTGTTCACGCAGCTGGCGCAGCAGTACGGCATCAACCCGGCCAAGCTGGAACTCGAGATCACCGAGACGGTTTTCATGGATAAGCCGCGCGAGGCCATGGCACTCATCCGACGCCTGCAGTCGTATGGCTTTCGGATTGCCATCGATGATTTTGGCAGCGGCTATTCGAGCCTGCGACTGCTCAAGGATATTCAGGCGGATATCCTCAAAATCGATATGGAATTCTTGCAGAAGACCGCGCATCACCGGCGCAGCCGCATCATCCTGCAGGCCATCATTTCTCTGGCACAGGCGCTCTCGATGCCGACAGTCGTGGAGGGCGTGGAAACGAAGGAGCAGGCGGAATACCTGCGCGGCATCGGCTGCACGACGTTCCAGGGATTCTATTTCTCGCAGCCGATTCCCGTGTCGGATTTTGAAAAACATATGCATGAGGACTGGATGTAAGAGGCACAGCTTCAGCCTTTTTTCACGCAGGACGTGTATATATAGAAGCAGATTTTGATTTTAGGAGTGATAGTATGCGGGTTTTGCTGGCAGAAGACGATAAGAGGCTCGGCAAGCTGATCCAGTATATGCTGGAGCAGAACGATATCCAGGTGGAATGGGTGACGAATGGCAGTGATATTTATGAATACGCCATGTATACGGACTACGATATCCTGATCCTTGACTGGATGATGCCGGGCGAGACGGGTGTGGAGGCCTGCAGCCGCCTGCGCAAGGACGGTTATGAGAAGGCTATCCTGATGCTGACAGCCAGGGATTCGGTCGAGGACCGCGTGACGGGGCTCGATGCCGGTGCGGACGATTACCTTGTCAAGCCGTTTGAATTCGCCGAGCTCATGGCACGCCTGCGGGCTCTCGGGCGTCGCAGCACGCAGAAAATCCAGCAGGATGTGGTGGAAGTGGGCGAGTTCACGCTGAACCGCACGGCCAAGGTCCTCAAGAAGAAGGATCAGGTTATCCAGCTTTCTCCGCGCGAATTCCAGATTTTCGACCTTCTGGCGCAGAACATCGGCATTGTCGTGCCGCGTGACATCATCCTGGACCGTATCTGGGGCCTTGAATCCGATGTCAGCTCCAACAACATCGATTCGTATATGAAGATTCTCCGCAAGAAGCTGGATCTCGGGGATGGCGGCACGGTCATCAAGACGGTACGCGGCGTCGGCTACAAGCTGGAGGCTAAGAGCTGATGGCCAAGAACCTTTTTGGCAGCAGCCGCCGCAAGCTGACCCTTTTGTATTCCATCGTCATGATCGTCTTTCTAGCCGTTCTAATCTTTGTCATGCACAAGACGATGGAATGGGCCATCACCTCGGAACAGGCGCGGGAGCTCATGGATACGGCGAGCAATGTCGCGGAGGCCGAGGAATACTTCAATCAGCATCCGGAGCTGGCTCTCGATGACAGCGTTGCCTACAAGAGCACGAATGACCGCCTGTTTTTCTACGTCTTCGATGACGACGGACGTCTCTTGAACTTTGCCCGTGCCTCGTTCCGCATCGAGCCGTTCATCCTCGATACCATCCGCAAGCGCAACGTGGCAGAAGGTGAGGTCGTGGTGCTCAGCAAGCCGGGCAGTGACGGCTCCTCGAAGGCACGCATCATGATGACGGCGCAGCGCGTCAAGAACGATGACAGCAGTGCTTCTCAGACGGTCTATGTCGGCAAGGATGTCACGGCCATGTACAACGGCATGGAGAAGGCGACGTATGCCCTGGCCTTCCTGGGGTTCCTGGCCCTGATCGTCGCGGCCATGGTCGGCCATATCCTGTCCGGCCGGGCGATGGTTCCGTTGAAGCAGGCGTATGAGAAGCAGCGCCAGTTCGCAGCCGATGCTTCGCATGAGCTGCGAACGCCGCTGGCGGTCGTCATGGCCTCGGCAGAGCTTCTTCAGAATGATCCTTCCATTCAGTCCCCCTTCCTCAAGCAGGTCATCGAGGATGTGCGCGATGAGGTCAAGAAGATGACGAAGCTCGTCAGTGACCTCCTCGTGGTCGCGCGCAGCGACAATAAGGTGCTCAAGGTGCGGCCGCAGAATTTCAACCTGTCTTCGCTGATCGAGCAGACGGCGCGTCTCATGCAGCCTCTGGCTGACCAGAAGCACATTGAGGTCAAGGCCGCAGGACTGCCGAAAGTCGAGATCCAGGCCGATGAGCAGAAAATCCGTCAGCTTGTCCTGATTCTCGTCGACAATGCCGTCAAGTATACGCCTGAGGGCGGCAGGGTTTCCGTGGAGTATCGTCCGGCCGAGAAGGGGAAGGTGCGCTTTGCCGTCATCGATACGGGCATCGGCATCGCAAAGGAAGACCAGGCAAAGGTCTTTGATCGCTTCTACCGCGTCGATAAGGCACGTTCCCGCGAGATGGGCGGCAACGGCCTGGGCCTGGCTATCGCACAAGAAATCGTACACTTGCACAAGGGCCGGATTTCCATCCAGAGTGAACTCGGCAAGGGGACCACGTTCCTCGTTGAACTGCGCACTAAGATGAAACCGTAAAGATGAAAACGTGATATTGCAGAAAAATCCTGCTGGAATGACGAGTTTTGGCAGGATTTTTTTATGATTGTCTTGAATATATATAAGATTATATAAGCATATCAGCTTCGTAGTGAGAGCAATCTGTGCTATCGTAATAATCTTGCGGGAATCATGTCGCTGTAATATTTTGTGCCACAGATGCTTCTGGCTGAAGCGGGGATGCAATCTGTCGCAAGGCAGAAGGGAGATTGGGGTGTCTATGCGGAAACAGGAAAGAGAAAAGAAAATCATGGAAATGCTCCTGGAAAAGAGCAATGGCCTCACTGGAGATGAGATTGCAAAACAACTGGGATGTTCTTCACGTACGGTGCGTTCGGATATCAAGGCAATTACGGAAAAACTGGCCCCGTTTGGCAGTCATATCATTGCTGCGCCCAATAAAGGGTATCGCCTGATCCAGATGGATCAGGAAGAAGATCTCCTGCATGCTGTCACAGAAGAAGAGCATGGCATTGGCCATGAGAGCGTCAAAGAACAGCAGAATTATATCATCAGTCGTTTCCTGATTTGCTGCCTGCAGGATAAGTCTATTACGCAGATGAATCTTGCAGATGATATGTATCTGGGAATTTCTACCATCAAGAAATATCTGAGCGAGGTGAGAGGACGCTTCCAAGAATACGCCCTGTCCATCGAGCAATATCGCACCGATGGCTTGCGGTTGGCTGGTGATGAAGGCAATATCCGTACGTTTTTTGTTGATTTCCTGCAAAATGTACGCGATACGGCAATCTTGACGATTCTCTTCGACAAAGTCAGCCAGAAAGATATGGAGAATATCCTGATGAGGATCCCGAGTCTGCGCAAGTTGCAGCTCACTGACACGGCACGCCAGAGCCTGATCGTCCAGTCGGCCCTTTCCATCTATCGCTCGGAACACGGGCATCTCCTGGAATGCCCGGCCAGCCTGGCCCAGAAGCTGGAGAATACCTTTGAATACGTTTGTGCCAAGGATGTAGCCAATGAACTCTTCCGCTATATCGGTGTGGACCTTTCCTATAGTGAGGTCTTCTACTTGACCAGGTGCCTGCTGACGAGTAAGAAACTCTTGGACATCGGCGATTCCATCAACGATGAACATATGGAGCAGCTCGTCGAGAAAGTATTGACTGCCGTAGATGACCAGTTCGGCTATGATTTCCGTTCGGATGATTATCTGAAAGATGGTTTGATTCTTCATTTGCGCATCGCCATTGCCCGTGTTAACTTCCGGGTAGCCATACGGAATGAGATGCTGGAGACGGTCAAGCAGGACTATCCGCTGGCGTTTCAGATTGCCGTATATGCGGCGCAGGTCATGCGGGATATTGAAGGCATTGTCTTCAATGAAAATGAAATTGGGTATATCGCTCTCCACTTTGGTGCGTCCATGAGCCGCCGGGGGATGGAAGAGGAAGCGAAGCCCAAGCGGGTTTATATTGTCTGTTCGGCAGGCCTGGGCGTTTCTATCATGCTGAGAGCAAAAATCCAGGAATACTTCCACTCGGATATCCATGTCCTGGGTGTACTGCCCGCGTACAAACTGACAGATGAGATGATTGAGGAAGCGGATTATATTTTCTCGACCGTACAAGTCCCGTTTTCTTCTTCTAAGATCATACGTGTCAATCACATGCTGCGCAAAGAAGATATTGCCCGTATCCAGCGGGTGGTATTCCACCGCAATGCCGATGTACAGGCTAAGGAATTTCAGGAGTTTTTCCATGCTTCTTCTTTTTTTGCCAATAAGGATTTCAAGACGCGCGATGAATGCCTGGAATTCTTGACAGATCAGGCGATGCAGTCGGGGTATCTGGATCAGAAGGGCAAAGTTTCTGTCTTTGAACGTGAGAAGATGAGTTCTACGGCCATCGGCGATTTGGCAGCCATCCCACATGCGTTCAATACGGCAAAAGCGGTTTCCAATATTTCCGTATTGCTCCTGCAATCTCCAATCGATTGGGGCGGCATGCCGGTACAGGTCGTTTTTTTATTGAGCATCGAACAGCGGAAAGCCGCGGTCTGGGAAAAGGTTTTCCTGAAGCTGTATGACTTCATCAAAGAGGGCAACGGCATTGAACGATTGCTGAAATATCGTTCTTATGACAAGTTTATAGCGGATTTTGAAGCGGTTTTATGACCGCTTTTTTATATTAGGGAAATACGGAAAAATAGCGGAAAATCCTTGTATTCCAAAGCGTTGCCTCAGTTTTCTAAATATGGAAAACAAGAAAAGATTTTTAAATTTCCGCAATAGCGGAAAGAGGTGCAACTATGCGGAACTGGATTGTTTTGTTATACTAAAGACAATTCAAGAGCAATCGAGAATAAAAAATAAAATCAAGATGAAGAAAGGGGGCAAGACATATGAGTATTTCAATCGAAGAAGATCTCGTCCTGCTGGATGTCTCAGCAAAAGACAAGTTCGACTTGCTGAGCCAGGTGGCAGATCGTCTTTTTGAAAAGGGATATGTCAAGTCAAGTTATAAAGATGCAGTAATCGCTCGTGAAAAGATTTTCGCGACGGGCCTGCCGACCGTTCTGGGGGGGGTGGCAATCCCACACACGGATGTCGAGCATGTTGTCAGCCCTGCCATCTGCATGGCTCGCCTGACTTCGCCAGTTGATTTCGTCATCATGGGCGATGATAAAGAAACGGTTTCCGTTGATTTTGTCTTCATGCTGGCCATGAAGGAAGCACATGCTCAGATTGAGCTGCTGCAGAATCTGATGGGGATTTTGCAGGATGAAGAAGCCCTGCGCTTTGTCAAAACGGAAAAGTCGGCAGCCAAGATTGCCGCTTTCGTAAAAAAGCGTCTGGATGGCACGGCAGAAGGATGATTCATCCCAGATGATTCCGTAAGCTATCATTTAAATCTATCATAATCATATTTCGTTTATCAAAGGAGTGTTTATCATGTCGAAGAAACAGGTACTCGTAGCGTGTGGCACTGGCATTGCAACCTCCACAGTTGTGTGCAAGAGAGTGGAGAAGCTCTTGAAGGATAATGGCATCGATGCGGACGTCATTCAGTGCAAAGTGGCAGAAGTCGGGGGATATGAGGATACGGCCGATCTCCTGGTAACGACGACGATTCCGCCGCGTGAGTACAAGATGCCGGTTGTAAAAGCTGTCAACTATCTTACCGGTATGATGACGGAAAAGACCGATAAACAGATTCTGGATGTCTTGAAGAAATAAGTTGCGTTTCATTAATTCTATTATTTATTTATAGATTGGAGGACTATCATGGTATTAGAAGTCGTACAATTTATTTTGGGCCTCGGACCAACGGTCATGCTGCCAATCGTCATCACGATTATCGGCATGTGCTTCGGTCAGGGATTCAAAAAGGCATTCCGCTCTGGTGTCACCATTGGTGTTGGCTTCGTCGGTATCAACCTCGTTATCGGCCTTCTGACGACGAACCTCGGTGATGCAACGCATCAAATGGTCACGCGTTATGGCCTTGAGCTTTCCATCATCGATGTCGGCTGGCCGGCAGCCGCTGCAATGACTTGGGCATCTCCGGTGGCAGCCTTCATGATTCCAATCTGCATGTTCGTCAACATCGCAATGCTGGTAACGAAGCTCACGAACGTTGTCGATATCGATATTTGGAATTATTGGCACTTTGCAGCAGCATCTGCTACGGTTTTCGTCCTGACTCAGGGCAACTGGATTCTGGCAATTATTGCAGGTATTTTGTATGAGATGGCCGTCTTGAAGATTGCAGACTGGACGTCTCCGATGGTTCGTGATTATTTCGGCATGGAAGGCCTTTCCTTCCCGACAGGTTCTACTTGCGCACAGGGCTTGATTGGTATTCCTATCGTTAAAGTTATTTCTAAGATTCCGGTTATTAAAGACCTCAAGGCTGACCCGGAAGCCATTCAGAAACGCTTCGGTATCTTCGGTGAGCCGCTTATGATGGGCTTGTTCCTCGGTGTTCTCCTCGGCATCCTCGCTGGTTATCCTCTGGCAAAAGTTCTTCAGCTTGGTGTCATCATGGCAGGCGTCATGTTCCTGATGCCGCGCATGGTTAAGATCCTCATGGAGGGCTTGATCCCGGTTTCCGAGTCGGTCAAGGAGTTCCTCCAGAAGAGAGACCTTGGCAAGGGCAGAGAGCTCACCATCGGCCTTGATGCTGCTGTCGCAGTTGGTCATCCGGCCGTTATCGCTACGGCACTCGTACTGGTACCGTGCACGCTGTTCCTGTCCGTTGTTATTCCTGGTAACCACGTTCTGCCGTTCGGCGATTTGGCTACGATTTGCTTCTATGTAGCCTTTATCGTCGGTGCTGCAAAAGGCAATATCGTTCATTCCGTGCTCGCTGGTATGATCGTGATGGGGCTTGCACTCCTCATGGCTACGAATATCGCAGAATTCCATACGGGTATGGCTATTCAGGCAAACTTCCAGATGCCTGCCAATACGACTGAGATTTCCAGCTTGGATCTCGGCGGTAACTTCCTCAACTGGATTGTTATCAAGATTTTCCAGTTCTTCTAATGTGATTTCTCCATATGTGGGCGTCAGCTTAGCTGACGCCTTGCATATTGAAGGGATAAAATAATGGGTTTAGATTGAAAATAGGGAGGCAATGATTATATGAAAGCTGGCGTTTTCTATAAAGAAGGAGACATTCGCTTCGATGATTTCGCTGATCCTGTATGCGGCGATGATGATGTCATAATTAAAGTCAAGGCTTGCGGTATTTGTGGCTCCGATCCTCCGCGTATCTTGAATTTTTGGAAATATCCGCGTCCACAAGTTCCTGGCCATGAGTTTGCCGGCACGATTGCGGAAGTTGGCAAGAATGTAAAGAACTTTAAGCTCGATGATACGGTCGCAGCTCAGCCGTTGATTCCCTGCCGCAAATGCGAGAATTGCGAAGAAGGCCATTTCTCCATGTGCAATGACATGCAGATGCTTGGTGCGGACCTGCCGGGCGGTTTTGCCCAGTATGTGCGTGTTCCGGCTACGAACATCCAGCATGTTGAATGCGAGAATTTGGAAGAGGCTGCTCTCCTTGAGCCTTGTGCCGTTGCGCTGTATGGTGTCCTCGGCATTCGCCCGGAGATTGGTGATACGGTAGCTATCCTGGGATGCGGCACGATTGGACAGCTCGTCCTTCAGTGGTTCCGTCTTGCCGGTGTTCATCGCATCATTGCGGTGGATATTTCGAAGAAAAAGCTCGAAGAAGCCAAAGCTCTCGGTGCGGATATCTGCATCAATGGCATGGAGCAGGATACGGTTGAAGCCGTTCTGGAAGCAACGCACGGCAAGGGTGTCGACATCGCAATGGAAACGGCCGGTTCGAAAATCACGCAGGAACAGTGCCTGCTGGTCACGAAGAAGCGCGGCCGCATCGGTTATCTCGGCATTGCCCGCTCGGATATCCTGCTGAAGGAGAAATCCTTTGAGAGCATCTTCCGTCATGAACTGACGCTGCGCGGCTTCTGGAATTCGTATGGCAGCCCATTCCCGGGACCGGCCTGGATGAAGAGCATCCGTGCCCTGGAGGACGGCAAGATTAAGTTCAAGCCTTTGATTTCGCATCGTTTCCCGCTGGAAAAAGTAAGCGATGCTTTCCAGATGATCAAAGATCGTAAGGAAGAATATAACAAGATTTTGTTTGTTATGGACTAAGGAGGTTTCCTCATGAAAGCACTTGTAAAAATGGAGCCGGGCGCAGGCCATTGGGAAGTTATTGATAAACCGGAGCCAGTTCCAGGTGAAGGCCAGGTCAAGATTAAAGTTGAATACATCGGTATCTGCGGCAGCGATTTACATACGTATGAAGGACATTACAATGTTAATGCAAAGGGATTGACGATTGGTCATGAGTTTGCAGGCGTTGTTGCTGAAGTTGGTCCTGGCGTCACGAATGTCAAGGTCGGTGACCGTGTAACGAGTGAAACGACCTTTACGGTTTGCGGTGAATGCCGTTACTGCAAGGAAGGTCTTTACAATCTTTGCCCGACGCGCAAAGGCCTGGGGACGCAGCAGGACGGTGCCATGGCACAGTATGTACTGGCACGTGCTAAGAGCTGCCATATTCTGCCGGAGAATGTGACGACGCGTCAGGCCAGCATCACGGAAGCTGCCTGCTGCGCACATCACGGCGTAGCGAAAGCCAAGATTAACCCGGGCGACATCGTCTTGGTACTTGGCCCTGGTCCTATCGGCCTTCTGACGGCACAGTGTGTTATGGCCAAAGGCGGTCGTGTTGTCATGACTGGTCTTACGCAGGATGCCGGACGTCTTCAGATTGCTAAAGAAAAATTTGGTGTAGAATATATCGTAGATGTCCAGAAGGATGATGTCAAAGCACTGGTCAATAAACTGACGGATGGCTACGGTGCCGATGTTTGCTACGACTGCACGGGTGCTGTTCCGTCCATGCAGCTCGGCATGGACCTCCTGCGCAAACAGGGCCAGTACGTTCAGATTGGCCTCTTTGCAAGAGATGTCGTGGAAGTCGATTTCTCGAAGATCATTCAGAAAGAGCTGGTTGTTTCCGGCAGCCGCAGCCAGAATACGCATGACTGGGAGCCGACGCTCAAGCTCATGAGTGAGGGCAAGATTAATGCAGACAAGATGATCACGCATGAGGTCGGCATCGATGAGTGGGATAAAGCATATCACCTGCTCAAGAGCGGTCAGGCAACAAAGATTGTCATGCATCCGATCGGTTGAGGAGGCCATATCATGAAACCTGTCATTGTTATGGCATCGGATCATGCCGGCTTCCACATGAAAGAGTTTGTGAAACAGCAGCTTGAAGATGCCGGTTATACGGTAGAAGATTACGGTACGCATAGTGAAGAATCCGTTGATACGGCTCCATACGCTTTTCGCGTCGGTGAAGAGGTCGCAGCGCATCCGGGTGAAAAGAAGGGCATCCTGATTTGTGGAACAGGTCTTGGCATGTCGATTGCTGCCAATAAGGTAAAGGGCGTTCGTGCTCCGCTGGTCCATGATCTTTTCTCGGCCAAGATGACGGTTGAGCATAATCATGCCAATGTTCTTTGTATGGGAGCTCGTGTCATTGCACCGAATATGGCTTGGGAAATTACGAAAGTCTGGCTGGCAGCGAAGCCGTTATGCGGCGGTAAGTATGAGCGTCGTGTCCAGCAGATTACAGATTACGACAATAAGCGGGGCTGAGGTATGGGCAGAAAAGCAGGATTTTCTGTTGATACGCCCAATCTTTCGGCGTCGGTATCGTGCATGGATCTCGGTCACATTGCTGATGAGATTGAGTATGTGGAAGCATCTCCTGTACGGTTCTGGCATTATGACATCGTGGATGGGAAGTTCAACCGTTGCCTGATCCTTGGCGATCAGCTCTATGGATATCTGGCTGCCCACTCGGACCTGCCCATTGAACTCCACATTGCAGCGTACGATCCCTTGCGGTACGTTGAGCTGTTTTCGCGGTTCCGTTTGGATTATGTGGCTGTTCATGCGGAAGCCATGGATGAACCGAATCGTGTTTTTGAGACGATTCGTGAGTTCGGTGCAGAACCGGTGCTGGCCTATCGCGCAGAGACACCTCCGGGTGCTGATTTTGAAGCATTGGCTTCGCAGTGTGCATGGATTTTGAAACTCACGGTGAATCCGGGATTTTCTGGCCAGACGATGCAGGAGTCGGCTTTGAAGCACATCCGTATGATGCGGAAGCGCTTAAAGGCGGCGCATTTGACTCAGCCAATCCAAGCCGATGGCAGTGTAAATCTGAAGATGATTCGCAAAATGCACGAAGCAGGAGCAAATTTGTTCACAGGAGGGACTAGCGGCCTCTTCCGCCAAGGAAAGACGGTTTGTGAAAATGCAGAAGCTCTCTTGTGTGCTGCAGAATAAAAATGAAGGAGAAGATAGCATGGCAAATGAAGAAGCGATAAAGCGCGCTCGTCACCTGCGTGCCAATATCGTCCGCATGCTTACAAAAGCGGGCTCAGGGCATCCGGGTGGATCCCTTTCGATTATTGATATTTTGAATGTCCTTTACTTTGAAGAAATGAATATCGATCCGAAGAACCCTAAAATGGAAGATCGCGATCGGTTCGTTCTTTCCAAAGGTCACGCTGCACCGGCACTCTATGCTGTGCTGGCAGAAAAAGGTTATTTCCCGGAAGAAGAACTCTGGAAGCTCAGAAAGACGGGCGCAATCCTCCAGGGGCATCCAGATATGAAGAAGATTCCGGGCGTGGATATGTCAACGGGTTCGCTGGGGCAGGGCCTTTCGGCTGCTAACGGCATGGCTATTGCGGCCAAGCTGAATAATAAATCTTACCGTGTTTATGCCGCAGCTGGCGATGGCGAGATTCAGGAAGGACAGATTTGGGAAGCGGCTATGAGTGCAGCTCATTACAAGCTTGACAATCTGATCCTGTTTGTGGATTGGAATGGACTCCAGATCGACGGACCGAATGACGAAGTCATGACGGTAGCACCGATTGATGCGAAATTCCGCGCTTTTGGCTGGAATGTCATCTCCATCAACGGTCATGATTACGATGCTATCCGTGGCGCCATCGCTGCCGCAAAGAGCGTGAAAGGCAAACCGACGGCAATCGTTGCGGCGACGGTCAAAGGTAAGGGTGTATCCTTTATGGAGAATCAGGTTGGCTGGCATGGCAAGGCTCCGAATGAAGAGCAGTGCCAGGAGGCTCTCAAGGAACTGGAAGGAGGCGAGGCGTAATGGCAACAGCAACACGCGCAGCTTACGGCAAGTTGCTTGAAACGGAATTGTATCAGAACAAAGATATCGTCGTTTTGGATGCGGATCTTGGCAATGCAACGAAATCGATTGCCTTCAAGAAGGTTGCGCCGGAACGTTATTTGGATATGGGTATTTCGGAAGCAGATATGATGGGAACGGCAGCAGGTCTGGCGACTTGCGGCAAGATTCCTATCGCCAGCACGTTCGCAATCTTTGCAGCTGGCCGTGCTTTCGAGCAGATCCGTAACTCCATCTGCTACCCGCGTCTCAACGTCAAGATTGCTGCAACGCATGCAGGTCTTACAGTAGGTGAAGATGGTGGCAGCCATCAGGCAATCGAAGATATTTCTTTGATGCGCAGTTTGCCGAATATGACGGTTATCAATCCGGCGGATGCTAAGGAAGCGGAAGAAGCTATCAAGGCAGCCATCCAGTATTATGGCCCGGTTTATATCCGTCTGGGACGTGCCGCTGTTCCGGATATCCATGATGAGCATTATCAGTTCAATTGGGGCAAGGGCGAAGTCCTCTCCGAAGGTGATGATGTTGCTCTCGTGGCAACGGGCATCATGGTTGCAAAAGCGATGGAAGCCGCCAAAGAGCTGGCAAAAGATGGCATCCATGCCCGCGTACTCAATATCCACACGATCAAACCTCTGGATGAGGAGCTGATTATTGAGACGGCCAAGAAGACGGGCCACATCGTGACGTGCGAAGAGCACAGCGTCATCGGCGGTCTGGGTTCTGCTGTGGCAGAGGTACTGGCAAAGAATTGCCCGACGCGTCAGGATTTCATCGGTGTTCAGGATGCTTTTGGTCAGTCCGGCAAGCCGGCTGAACTCTTAGAGAAATATGGTTTGACGGTTGAAGCAATCGTTAAAGCAGCGAAAAAATAAGTGAAGCGGTGCCTCTTGTTTTCGTTTGATTGCGAAAGCAAGAGGCATTCTTTTCCTTAGCAATCAGGATGGGGGGATACACGAACATGAAGTTAGTGATTGATGATGCGGATATTCCAAAAATTAAACATATCTGGGAATATTATCCTTGTGCTGGTGTTACGACCAATCCTAGTATTTTGGCAAAAGCCGGCAGACCGCCATTTGAAGTGTTGCGGGAGATCCGCTCAATCATTGGTCAGAAAGCGGAACTCCATGCACAGGTCATTGCCAGCGATGCAGACGGAATGTTGCGTGATGCGGAGCGCATTCGCAAGGAACTTGGCGAACATACTTTTGTCAAGGTGCCGGCTGTACCGGAAGGCTTCAAAGCCATGAAGGCGATTCACAAGGCGGGAATTCAGATTACAGCGACAGCTATTTATACGCCGATGCAGGCATATCTGGCCGGTATGGCAGGTGCTTCCTATGCAGCCCCATATATCAATCGCATTGACAATATGGGATACGATGGTATTCACGTTGCTTGCGAGATTCAAGATATCTTTATAAAAAATGAAATACCATGCCAGATCTTGGCTGCAAGTTTCAAGAACAGCCAGCAGGTTCTGGCTCTTTGCAAAGAAGGTATTGGTGCCGCCACGGTTGCCTGTGATGTCATTGAGAGTTTTGTCAAAAATGCGGCAATCGATGCAGCGGTAAAGACATTCCAAGATGATTTTGCGGGGTTGGTCGGATCCGCAAAAACGATGGCTTCATGCTGAACATGCCGATAGGAAATAAAGAAAGGGGAATTTGATATGATTAAAGTCGCGCCGTCTATTTTGTCGGCTGATTTTGCTGCATTAGGAGCAGAGGTCCAGAGAGCCGATCAGGCAGGAGCCGATTATATTCATATTGATGTTATGGATGGGACATTCGTACCCAATATTACCTTGGGATCTCCTGTAGTAAAAGCGCTTCGCAAAGTGACGAAAAAGCCTTTTGATGTTCATTTGATGGTTGAACATCCGGAAACTCAGATCGATGCTTTTGCTGATGCTGGCGCGGATCTTATTTCATTTCATGTTGAAGCGGCAAAACACAGCCATCGCATTGTACAGCAGATTAAGTCATATGGCATTAAAGCTGCTGCCGTATTGAATCCTGGTACGAGTTTGGCTAGTATCGAGGAAATCCTGGGGGACCTGGATATGGTACTCCTCATGACGGTTAACCCAGGATTTGGAGGTCAAAAATTCATTGAGAGTCAGCTGGAGAAGATTCATCGCCTTCGTCACACGATTGATGAAATGCAATATGATTGCGATATTGAGGTTGATGGCGGGATTAATATAGTAACAGCAGAACAGGTACGAGAGGCTGGAGCTAATGTATTGGTCGCAGGATCTGCTATTTATGGTGCGACAGACATGAAAAAAGCGATTGATGGCATTCGTGGATGATATAAATATCGGTATTATTTATTTCAAATGACAAAATGATAATAAGTAATATTTGATACAGAATGAATCGAAAAAAATCCTGTTGAATTTTCCAGATTCAGCAGGATTTTTCTATTGTTGTGACGAAAATGTAATTGTTAAATAGCGAAAGTTTCCAGGCAAGGATTTCAGTACAGTACAGATAGAGCAGGCGCATTGCAGAAGAAACAGACCAGACAAGTGAGCAAGGTGGATGGTTAGTATCGTATAATACTCGGCTAGGTACGGCTGCCAGGAGGTCGGTCATGAAAAAGGTTGGTTTTGATGAACGGTTGGATGACATCATGGTCTGTGCCGCAATCCGCTTGCAGAAGCGGATGACGATGGCGTCTTCTTTTCGGAGTCTCGTGAGCTATCTGACGCGCGTCGGACTCTGGGAGGATATGGGCGTGCAGAGGATCCAGGGGATGAGCCGCACGGAGCTGGAGGATCGTGCGGTCATGGCTCTGGCGAGACGCTTGCGCCGGGCGCGCAAGTCCGGCACGTTGCGTGCGGCACTGCAGCAGCTCAACATGCAGGAGCTGCTGCAGCCGCGCGCAAAGGAACGTGCGCGCCAGCAGGGGACGCCGGCTGCGCTGCGTCTTATCGTGGGGGAAGCTCCGTATCACGAGGGCCTGTCCGTCCGGAAAGCGAGGTGTCCCCAAAGGGCCTTGCGCCTCGTCCGCTGAGCAGGAAGCGGTGCGAAAACAGCAGGAAACAAAATAAATGCCGTGCTGGCGATGAAACCGGCACGGCATTTTTTCGTGACAGATTTTTGGTGGGAAGAGTCTTTACTTGCAGATTGCCTGCACGGCAGCCGTGAGCTTCTGCAGATCTTCGGCCGAGGGAACGTTGGCCTGGCGCTGCTTTTCGAGTACGATCTCGCAGCCGGCAGCCTTGAGCTCTTCTTCGACGAGACCGATGCTCTGTCCGCCCCAGCCGTAGGAACCGAAGGCAAAGGCCTTGCGTCCCTTCGGTGCGAGGCCCTTCAGGTAACAGAGGAAGCTGGCGATCGTCGGCATCATCTGATTGTTGATCGTCGGCGAGCCGACGGCAAGGTATTTGCTCGTGAGGATTTCCGTCAGGATATCGGAGAGCGCGTTTTCCTTGACATCGTAGAATATGGCCGGGATGCCCTTCTGCTGGAAGGCTTCGGTGATGGCACGTGCCATCATCTCCGTGGAATGCCACATGGTGTCGAAGACGACGACGGCGCGGTCTTCGAGTTTGCCGGTAGACCACTCCTGATAAAGACGAAGGATTTCCTTGACGTGACTGCGCCAGATGAGGCCATGACCCGTCGCGATCATGCTGATATCGAGATCATGCAGGGCCTTGAGGGCTGCCTGTGCCTGACGGCCGTAGAGCATGAGGATATTCGCATAATACTTCTTGGCTTCAAAGAAGAGAGTCGGCAGGTCGTTGTCGTCGTCGTAACGGCAGCCCGAGGCAAGGTGCTGGCCGAAGGCGTCGTTCGAGAACAGGATGGTTTCTTCCGGACAGTAGGTGACCATGCTGTCCGGCCAGTGCAGCATCGGCGTCGGGATGAACTGCAGCGTGCGCTGGCCGATGGAGAGCGTGTCGCCGGCCTTGACGCCGATGTAGGGCAGTTCGCCGTAATGGGCCTTGAGGCCCTTGAGACCGTTCGGCAAGCTCGTGATGATCTTGGCATTCGGGCAGTGCTGCATCATGAAGGGGATGGCACCGGAATGGTCGGGCTCGACGTGGCTCGAGACGATGTAATCGATCTTGGCCGGATCGATGACGGACGCTATGCGCTCGAGGAGCTCTTCCTTGAACGGTTCTTTGACGGTATCGATGAGGGTGATCTTTTCATCGAGGATCAGATAAGCGTTATAGCTGGAGCCACGGCTGGTCTCGTACCCGTGGAAGCTGCGCATGGACCAATCAATCGCGCCAACCCAATAGATGTCTTTGCGGATTTCAACTGCTTGCATAATGTACCCTCTTTCCTTTATCTTCTTCTATCGAATCAATAAACGGCAGATATTCGTTACGCATCTTATTTTATATCGACTGCTTTGCTCTTGTAAACATGCAAATTATGAAAATAACGGCCAGATAACGAAAACGTTTCGAAAAATTTATTTGTCAGCAGACATTAAATGCGGTAGGCTAAAGGCAGTAGTAAGAAGGACAGGAGAGACAGGAAAGGCAGGATCGTACGATATGCGGCATAAGATCACACAACTCAATCGCAGGAAGGCAATCCTTTCCGGGCTGGCGTGTCTGCTGGTGCTGGCACTGGCACTTTACGGCTTTCTCGGGCAGAGCAGGAATCAGAAGGTGAAGATCGCTCATGGAAAACCGCTCGTCAAGGTCGTGACCGTGAACCGGGCGGATATGATGCGCCATATCAATTTATCGGGGCAGACCGTGGCAGATGCCAATATACCACTGGCGCCCAAGTACACGGGGCGTGTCACGGAGGTTCGCGCCAGACTCGGTGACGAAGTCCGGGCAGGCGATGTATTGATGGTCCAGGATACCGGTGACCTCGATATCTCAATTGCCGAGAACGATGCGGCGGCCGGAGCGGCGCAGGCCGATGCACGCGAAGCCGTGGCATCCTATGATGCCAATTACCTCAAGGCACGCAATGACCTGGAGCTCGAGACGAGCAAATACGAACGCAATCAGTATCTCTTCTCCATCGGGGCCATCTCGCAGGATACACTCGACAGCGTCAAGCAGGAATACCTCGCCTCGCAGGCAGCCTTCAATGTGCTGGCAGACCAGGTGCAGAACGGAGATGCAGCGAGCGTCCAGTCCAAGCAGTACACGGCGGAGAAGGCGGAGCGCGCTACGGATGCCCTGCGCCGTCAGCGTGAGGACATGTATCTGCGGGCCCCGCGCGATGGTGTCATCGGCTACCGCAATGTGGAAGCCGGCGCCATTGTCTCGGCGGGCACGAAGGTGTTTTCCCTGGTCGACAACAGCCATATCAATGTGGACTGCACACTCTCAGAGAGCGATGCGGCCATCCTCAAGACCGGCATGGCCGTGCAGGTGACCATCGATGCACTCGGCACGGACTATCCGGGGCGCATCGTTTACGTCAGCCCGGCCATGGACGATACGAGCAAGACGTATCAGGTGCGCATCGAGCTTGAGGCGGCTGCCGATGATATGAAGGCCGGTCTTTTCGCGCATACGGACATCGACATCCTGCAGCGTCCGCAGACCCTTTTCGTGCCGAAGGAAGCCGTGCTTTCGCGCAACGGGCAGCAGATCCTGTACGTCCTGAAACCGGACGGGAAAGTTGAGGAGCGCGCGGTGCGCATCGGTCTCATGAATGATGAAGCAGAGGAAATCATCGAAGGACTCGAGGATGGCGAGGTTGTCGTCGTGACGAATCAGGACAAGCTCAAGGACGGCACGGCCGTCGATGCGATGCCATATGATGGCACGGACGATACGGTGGGGGCTGCATCATGAACATCACGCGCCTTTCCATCAAACGCCCTGTTGGCATCTCGATGATTGTCGCCTTTTTCGTCGTGCTGGGACTTTACAGCTACTACCGCCTGGGCGTGGAACTCCTGCCGGCGCTCAATACGCCGTATGTCACCATTTCGGTCAAGTATCCGGGCGCCAGTGCGGAGTCCGTTGAGCAGGAAGTCGTCAAGCCCGTGGAAGATGCCGTATCATCCGTCTCGGGCGTCAAGAAAATCACGTCAACGGCCAGCTACGAACAGGCGCGCGTCAGCCTGGAGCTTGAGTTTGATACAAATGCCGATACGGCGGCCATCGATGCCAGCAAGAAGGTCGAGGCCATCAAGAACAAGCTGCCCGATGAGGCGGATTCGCCTGTCGTCGTCAAGCGTGACCTCAATGCGAAGCCTGTCGTGGAGCTGGCCGTTCTTTCCAACAAGAGTCTGGCGGAGACGTATACGGAAACGGAAAACGTCTTTTCGGAAATCATCCAGCAGGCAGGCGGCGTTTCGGAAGTACAGCTGCACGGCGGACGCGACCGCGAGGTGGCCATCGAGGTCAACCGCGACAAGATGGCTGCCTACAAGCTGACGCTGACGCAGATCGCTTCTGCCATCCGCAACGAGAATCAGCTGCTGCCGTCGGGCTCGGTCTACACCGAGACGACGAAATCCGATGTGCGCGTCATCGCTCAGTTCAAGAAGGCATCGGATATCGAGAAGGTACAGGTCACGAATACGGCGGGCGAGAAGATCCCGCTGACGTCGGTGGCAACCGTCAAGGAACAGGATGCCCGTGCTGACCGTTACGGCAGGCTCAACGGCGAGGATGCCATCAATGTGCTGATCTACAAGAACAGCGATGCCAATGTCGTGGAAACGGCCCACAACATCCTCAAGAGCGTGGAGAAACTCCGCCAGTCGTATCCGGATTACCAGTTTGTCATCGTTTCGAACGATGCGGATTACGTCAATGCCTCGCTGCACAGCACGATGGGCACGCTCATCGAGGGCCTCATCACGACGGGGCTCGTGCTGTTCTTCTTCCTGCGCGGCTGGCGTTCGACGGCTGCCGTCATGATTGCCATCCCGACGTCGCTGATCTCGACGTTCTTCGTCATGTACCTGTTCGGCTTCACGTTCAACATGATGTCGCTCATGGGCATGACGCTCTGTGTCGGCATTCTCGTCGACGACTCCATTGTCGTGCTCGAGAATATCGTGCGGCATCTGCAGCTCGGCGAACCGCCGGATGCGGCCGCCGAGAACGGCCGTACCGAAATCGGCATGGCGGCTATCGCCATCACGCTGTGCGATGCGGCGGTCTTCATGCCAATCGCGTTCATGCAGGGCATGACGGGACAGTATTTCCGCCAGTTCGGCCTGACCATCGTCTTTGCGGGACTCTTCTCGCTGTTCGTCTCCTTCACGCTGACGCCGATGCTGGCCTCGCGTTTTTTCCGCGGCGGCTATCATCCGCCGGCATCGCGCGCCTTTGCGTTCATGGACCGCATCGAGGATTGGGCCGTTTCCCGCTATGACCGTGTCCTGCAATGGAGCTTGGCTCATGAGAAGAAACTGCTGCTTTCCATCCTGACCATCTTTGTGGCTGTCATTTCCCTCGTGCCGCTTGGCTTTGTGGGCATGGAATACATGCCGCAGACGGATGAATCGAGCTTCACCGTCAGCCTCCAGGCGCCGACGGGCTCTTCGCCGGCCGAGACAAACCGCGTGGCGGAAAAGATCGAAGCCAAGCTGGCCACGATCCCTGAGGTCAAGTACTACATGACACAGGCGGGCGGCTCTACGGCCTATGAAGGGCGCATCAAGGTGCAGCTCGTTGACCGCAGGGAGCGTGACCGCACGGTCTGGCAGGTGGCCAATGAGGTGCGCCAGCTGGCGGGCGAGATCAAGGAAGCCGATGTGCGCGTCGCGGAAACGCAGACGAATGTCGCCGGCACGACGAGCGGCGGCGGGGCCAAGGGCGGCAGCGGCGCTCTGCAGATCGAATTGCGCAGCAATGACAATGCGGCGCTTGACGCCGCGACCGAGAAGGCCATGAGCATCCTCAAGACGCAGGTGTCCGGCGTCACCGATGTCAATTCGTCGTACACGGAGGGCATGCCGGAACTCCAGCTCACGGTCAATCGCGAGAAGCTCAAGGCATACGGCACTTCGCTGGCCGATGTCGATACGGCCTTTGCTTCGGCCATCTCGGGGCTCTCGGCCGGCGAGCTCAAGAACGATGCGACGAATGGCGGGCAGGACACGAGCATCAAGGTGCGGTTCAGCAATGCGGACAGCTACAAGGCATCCGATGTATCGCGCGTGCCGCTCTCGGCTTCCGGCAAGCTCATCTATCTCGGCGATGTGGCCGATATCCACAACGGCCGCGGCCCCGTGAGTATCCGCCGCGTCGACAAGCAGCGCTCGGTCGCCATCGGCGCGAATCTCAGCGGCCGCCCCGTCGGCGATGTCATGAAGGATGTCCAGGCTGCCTTCCAGAAGGAGGGGCTGGGCGAAGGCGTGACGTATCAATTCAAGGGACAGGCCACGA
The DNA here is from genome assembly GCF_003475755.1 of Mitsuokella sp. AF33-22. Classification (NCBI taxonomy): domain Bacteria; kingdom Bacillati; phylum Bacillota; class Negativicutes; order Selenomonadales; family Selenomonadaceae; genus Mitsuokella; species Mitsuokella sp. AF33-22. The sequence continues at coordinate 35,547 of NZ_QRQA01000007.1, forward strand.
ATATGAATGAAACGTTCTCGGAACTCTTGTCGGCGCTGTTTTTGGCACTCGTGCTCATCTACATGCTGCTCGCGGTGCTCTATGAATCTGTCATCACGCCGTTCATCCGCATGTTCTCTCTGCCGCTCGGACTCATCGGCTCCATCCTGCTGCTGTTCCTCACGCACAACACGCTGAATCTCTTCTCGCTCATCGGCATCCTCGTGATGGATGGCATCGTCGCCAAGAACGGCACGCTGCTCATCGATTATACGCTGACGCTGATGGACAGGGGGCGCTCGGCGCGTGAGGCCGTAATCGAAGCCGGGCGGGTGCGCCTCAAGCCAATCTTCATGACAACGATCACGATGATGGTGGGCATGACGCCGATGGCGCTCGCGATGACGCCGGGATCGGAGTCGCGCTCATCGATGGCCTGGGTCATCATCGGCGGCCTGCTGACCTCGACGGTTTTCACGCTGATCGTCATCCCCATCATCTTCCTGTTCTTTGCCGAACACACGAAGAAAAAGCGTCTTTAAAAATTTTTGACAGAAATTTTATTTTAGGGGTTGCATTCGCCTGCGTTCCGTTATATAATAGTCTACGTTGTCGGGATGTGGCACAGTTTGGTAGCGCGCATCGTTCGGGACGATGAGGCCGCAGGTTCGAATCCTGTCATCCCGACCATTTTTAGAACGTAAGACCAGTCTGCAGAGGCTGGTCTTTTTTGTGTATAAAAAACATGCATAGGCAGGGCAGGAAGACGGTGCATGGTGTTTTGACAGGCTGCAAAATGACATAAGGAGTGGTCAGACGTTTGCTCATTATGTTATAATGTATACCTGTAAATAAAGGTAAGGAGTTGTTTCATTTGAGAATCTTCCGTACAAAGAGCATCGCTGCGTACAAGCAGGATGCCTCGCGGTCGCACCTGCGGCGGGCCATGGGCTCGCTCGATGTCACGCTGCTCGGCATCGGCGTCATTGTCGGCACGGGCATTTTCGTGCTGACGGGTGTAGCGGCTGCCAAATATGCAGGACCGGCACTCATGCTGTCCTTCCTGATCGCCAGCATCGCCTGCGGTTTCGTCAGCATGGCGTATTCCGAGCTGGCTTCGATGGTGCCGGTGGCGGGCTCCGCCTATGCCTACGCCTATACGTCGGTCGGCGAGTTCTTTGCGTGGCTTGTCGGCTGGAACCTCGTACTTGAGTATTCCGTGGGGGCGAGTGCTGTCGCGGGCGGCTGGTCTGCTTATGTCGTCGGCCTGCTGAAGACGGCTGGCGTGGAACTGCCGGCCGCCTGGACCACGGTGCCGGCCGATGGCGGCGTGATTAACCTGCCGGCCGTTCTCATCACCTTGTTCCTGACGTTCTTGCTTGTGCGCGGCGTACGCGAGAGCGTCACGGTCAACAAGGTACTCGTCGGTGTCAAGCTGGCGGCGATTTTCCTGTTCCTGTTTCTCGCGGCGCCTTCCGTCGATCCGGTGAACTGGGAGCCCTTCATGCCGTTTGGCTTCTCGGGGGTCTCGGCTGGTGCCGCTGTCATCGTCTTCGCATATCTCGGCGTCGATTCGATTGCGACGGCGGCAGAGGAGACGAAGAACCCGGCTCACGATATGCCGACGGGCATCATCGCGTCGCTGCTCATCTGCACCGTGCTCTACATCGCGGTGACCGCTGTCATGACGGGCAATGTCCCGTATACGGAGCTCGACAATGCAGAGCCCGTGGCCTTCGTGCTGCGCCAGCTCGGCTACCGTTTCGGCTCGGCACTCGTCGGCACAGGCGCGATTGCCGGCCTCACGACGGTGCTGCTCGTCATGATGTATGCGCAGACGCGCGCCTTCTTCGCGATGAGCCGCGACGGCCTCATTCCGCAGGCGGTCTGCAAGGTCCATCCGCGCTATGCGACGCCGCATCGCATCACGATCATCGTCGGCATTGCCGTCGCCGTCATCAGCGGTTTCACGCCCATCAATGTCATCGCCGAGATGTGCAGCGTCGGCACGCTTTTCGCGTTTATCGTTTCGTCGGCCGGTGTGATGCTCATGCGCAGGAAGTATCCGGACCTGCCGCGTCCGTTCCGCTGCCCCGCCATTTATGTCGTCGGCACGCTCGCAATCGTGAGCTGTGCGTACATCATGTACAACCTTTCGTCCATGACGTGGGAACGCTTCTGGATTTGGAGCGCGCTTGGCATCGTGATTTATTTCGCTTACGGCTATCGTCACAGCCGCCAGAATCGTGCTGACTAAGAAAAATTTAAGAATCACTTTCCATGCGGATTATTGTTTACAAGTTTTTGTATAGAAGGTATAATAAAGCTTGATGGATGACCATCAAGTTCATTAAGTTTTTCTATTGTCGATTATCGAATGCTATCGCTTTGTTCGATAAACAGCGATAGTAGCGATAAAGGTAAAATCTTCATCAAGAGGGGAGCAATCACAAACATGAGCAAAAAGATGAAAACCATGGACGGCAACACAGCTGCCGCCTACATCTCCTATGCCTTCACGGACGTAGCGGCCATCTACCCGATCACGCCGTCTTCGCCTATGGCTGAGCATGTGGATGAAATGGCTGCCAGGGGTGCGAAAAACCTGTTCGGCCAGAAGGTTCGCGTCATCGAGCTGCAGTCCGAGGCTGGTGCGGCCGGTGCCGTTCATGGTTCGCTGCAGGCCGGTGCACTCACGACGACGTATACGGCCTCTCAGGGCCTCCTGCTGATGATCCCGAACCTCTATAAAGTTGCCGGCGAGCTGCTGCCGGGTGTGTTCCACGTCAGTGCCCGCGCTTTGGCGGCCAATTCGCTGAACATCTTCGGCGATCATCAGGATGTCATGGCAGCGCGCCAGACGGGCTGCGCCATGCTGGCAGAAGCCAGCGTCCAGGAGGTCATGGATCTCTCTGCCGTTGCCCATCTCGTGGCCATCAAGGGCCGTGTACCATTCATCAACTTCTTCGATGGCTTCCGTACCTCTCATGAGATCCAGAAGATTGAAGTCGTTGATTATGAAGATCTCGGCAAGCTGCTCGACTGGGATGCCGTCAAGGCCTTCCGCCGCCGTGCGCTGAACCCGGATCATCCGGTCATCCGTGGTTCGGCTACGAACCCGGATGTCTACTTCCAGTCCCGTGAAGCTGCCAACAGCTATTATGAGGCACTGCCGCAGCTCGTGGAAGAGGCCATGGCTGACATTGCCAAGATCACGGGCCGCGAGCATCACCTCTTCGACTACTATGGTGCTGAGGATGCCGAGCGCATCATCGTGGCCATGGGCTCCGTCTGCCAGGCAGTCGAAGAGACGGTTGACTATCTCAATGCACATGGCGAGAAGGTTGGCCTGCTGAACGTACATCTCTACCGTCCGTTCTCGATTGAGCACTTCTTCAAGTTCCTGCCGAAGACGGTCAAGAAGGTCGCTGTCCTCGATCATACGAAGGAACCGGGTTCCCTCGGCGAGCCGCTTTACCTTGATGTCAAGGCTGCATTCTATGCATCGGATCTGCATCCTGTCATCGTCGGCGGCCGTTTCGGCCTCGGCGGCAAGGACACGACGCCGGACCAGATCTTCGCCGTATTTGAAGAGCTCAAGAAGGATGCGCCGAAGAATGGCTTCACGATTGGCATCGAGGATGATGTGACGAACACGAGCCTCGCACCGGTCATGAGCGATGTCGACCTGACGCCTGAGGGCACGACGGCCTGCAAGTTCTGGGGCCTCGGCTCCGATGGTACGGTCGGTGCCAACAAGAGTGCCATCAAGATCATCGGCGACAAGACGGACATGTATGCTCAGGCTTACTTCGCCTATGACTCCAAGAAATCGGGCGGCATCACGATGTCCCATCTGCGTTTCGGCAAATCGCCGATCACGAGCCCGTATCTCATCAACAAGGCAGACTTCATCTCCTGCTCGCAGCAGTCCTATGTTTACAAATATGATTTGCTGGCCGGACTCAAGAAGGGCGGCAAGTTCCTCCTGAATACGGTATGGAGTGATGAGGAGCTCACGAAGCACCTGCCGGCCTACATGAAGCGCTACATCGCGAAGAACGGCATTGAGTTCTACACGGTCAATGCCGTTGAGATCGCGAAGGAGCTCGGCCTCGGCGGCCGCTTCAACATGGTCATGCAGTCCGCCTTCTTCAAGCTGGCTGCAATCATCCCCATCGATACGGCTGTCAAGTACCTCAAGGATGCCGTCGTCACGTCGTACGGCAAGAAGGGTCAGAAAGTCGTCGATATGAACAACGGTGCCATCGACAAGGGTATCGAGGCTCTGCATCGCGTCGAGGTCCCGGCTTCCTGGGCTGAGGCTGAGGATGCACCGGCTGAGAAGCATGATGTACCGGCTTTCATCACAGACGTACAGAATGTCATGAACCGTCAGGAAGGCGACAAGCTGCCGGTATCGAAATTCCATGGCGATATGGCTGACGGCACGTTCCCGGTTGGCGGCGCTGCTTACGAGAAGCGCGGCACGGCCATCAACGTTCCGGTCTGGAACACGGAGAAGTGCATTGGCTGCAACAAGTGCTCCTATGTCTGCCCGCATGCTTCCATTCGTCCGGTTCTCACGACGGATGCCGAGCGCGACGCTGCTCCGGCAGGTTTCCCGTCGAAGGATCTCCGTACGGTCAAGGATTACCACTTCACGGTGGCTGTCTCCACGATGGACTGCCTCGGCTGCGGCAACTGCGCACAGGTCTGCCCGGTCAAGGCTCTCGATATGACGCCGCTTGACGATGAGCTCAAGGCAAAACAGGTTTACTTCGATTACGGTGTCGATGCAACGAAGGTTGCTCCGAAGAAGAACCCGATGAAGAAAGAGACGGTCATCGGCTCGCAGTTCGAGCAGCCGCTGCTCGAGTTCTCCGGTGCCTGCGCCGGCTGCGGCGAGACGCCGTATGCAAAACTCATCACGCAGCTCTTCGGCGACCGCATGATGATTGCCAATGCCACGGGCTGCACGTCCATCTGGGGCGGCAGTGCTCCGGCTATGCCGTACACGAAGAACGTCAAGGGCCATGGCCCGGCTTGGGCAAACTCCCTGTTCGAGGATAATGCGGAGTTCGGCCTCGGCATGTTCCTCGGCACGCAGTCGGTCCGCAACGGCCTTGCCGATGATGCCAAGAAGGCCATCGAAGCTGGCCTCGGCAGCGAGGACCTGCAGGCGGCCCTCAAGGATTGGGTGGAGAACCTCGAGAACGGCAATGGCACGCGCGACCGTGCTGACCGCCTCGAAGCTCTGCTCGCAGCCGAGAAGGGCGAGGATGAACTCCTCAACAAGCTCTACGAGAACCGCGACTACTTCGTCAAGCGTTCCCAGTGGATCTTCGGCGGCGACGGCTGGGCTTACGATATCGGCTACGGTGGTGTCGACCACGTCCTCGCTTCCGGCCAGGATGTCAACGTCTTCGTCTTCGATACGGAGGTTTATTCCAACACGGGCGGCCAGGCTTCCAAGGCCACGCCGGCTGCCGCCATCGCACAGTTCGCTGCTACGGGCAAGAAGACCCGCAAGAAGGATCTCGGCATGATGGCGCGCACGTATGGTTACGTCTATGTCGCTCAGGTCGCCATGGGTGCTGACCAGAATCAGCTGCTCAAGGCCATCACGGAGGCAGAGGCTTACCATGGTCCGTCCCTCATCATCGCGTATGCACCGTGCATCAACCACGGTATCCGCAAGGGCATGGGCTGCAGCCAGCTCGAGGAGAAGCTTGCTGTCGAGTGCGGTTACTGGGCAAATTATCGCTACAACCCGCAGCTCGTCGGCACGGACAAGAATCCGTTCAGCCTCGATTCGAAGGAGCCGGATTTCTCGAAGTTCCAGGACTTCCTCATGGGCGAGAACCGCTACATCAACCTCAAGCGTTCCTTCCCGGAGGCAGCCGATGCGCTGTTCGAGAAGACGCAGCATGATGCGCAGATCCGTTACAACAACTACAAGACGCTCGCAGGCAAATAATCTTTGCCGGTCATAATAGAAGGGCCATCCAGTCACAACGGCTGGATGGCCCTTTTTCGTATCGTATTGGATCACCCCAGGATGGTATCGAGTGCCATCATGAGCGTGAAGCCGGCAGTGAAGGTGATGACGCCGACGTTGGAATGCTCGCCGGCACTCATCTCGGGGATGAGCTCCTCGACGACGACGTACATCATGGCACCGGCGGCGAAGGCCAGCAGGTAGGGCAGTACCGGCACGACGAAGCTTGCGGCGAGTATCGTCAGCGCGCCGCCAATCGGCTCGACGACGCCGGAGAGCACGCCGCTCATGAAAGCCTTGCCGCGGCTTGCGCCGCCGGCTGCGAGCGGCATCGAGATGATGGCGCCTTCCGGGAAATTCTGGATGGCGATGCCGATGGAGAGCGCGAGCACTGCAGAAAGGGATACGCCGGCGCTGTCGGTGAGCCAGCCGGCCAGCACCACGCCGACGGCCATGCCCTCCGGGATGTTGTGAAGCGTGACGGCGAGCACCATCATGGCATTTTTGGAAAGCGAGCTTCTGGGACCCTCAGGGTCTTCGGCGTTCATGTGAAGATGAGGGATGATGTGGTCGAGAGCCAGAAGGAAGAGCGTGCCGAACCAGAAGCCGGCGATGGCTGGCAGGCTGGCATAGGGGCCGAGTTCCTGGCTTTCCTCGATGGCTGGCATCAGAAGGCTCCAGATGGAAGCGGCTACCATGATGCCAGAGGCAAAGCCCGTGAGTCCCTTCTGCACGTGCGGCCGCATGGCCCCGCGCATGAAGAAGACGCAGGCTGCGCCGAGCGTCGTGCCGAGAAAAGGGATGGCCAGTCCCTGCAGGATTTCAAGTTGCATAAAAACCTCCTTTTTTTATAAAACAATACCTCTTTGCTATTATTATACCGGAGTAGGCAGGATTTGACGATGGCTGGAGAGAATAATTCTGTTTATGGTATACTAGGGAAAGACATCTTTCAGGAGGGATATGTATGGAGTCTTGGCTTTTTTATGCGCTGCTTTCCGCCATCAGCGCAGCCTTCGTTTCAATTTTTGGCAAGGTCGGCTTGTCCGGCGTGGACAGCAACGTGGCTACGGCTATCCGTGCCATCATCATGGCACTGTTCCTGGTGGGCGTGGTGGCCGCACAGGGCAATCTCACGCATCTATCGGATGCGTTCTCAGATAAGCGGGGACTTTTGTTCATCGCACTCAGCGGCATCGCCGGTGCGACCTCCTGGCTTTTCTACTTCATGGCGCTCAAGACGGGCAATGTTTCCCAGGTCGCGCCCATCGACAAACTCAGCGTGGTCTTCGCCGTCATCCTGGCCGTCTTGATTTTCGGCGAGAAAGTCAGCCTGGTCCACGGCCTTGCCATTGGCATGATTGCCGTCGGCGGCCTGATCCTCGCGATATTTTGAAAGGAGTCGTTCATTTTATGACCAACGGTACACTTATACATGGTTTCCAGCTGCTGCACAAGATCTTTGTCAAGGAGGCCGATTCGACGGCCTATACCTTTGAGCACGTCAAGAGCGGCGCCCGTGTCTTCATTTTGCAGAATGAGGATGACAACAAGGTCTTTTCCATTTCCTTCCGCACGCCGCCGACGGATGATACGGGCGTCGCGCACATCGTGGAGCATTCGACACTCTGCGGCTCGCGCAAGTATCCGCTCAAGGAACCGTTCGTTGAGCTCGTCAAGGGATCGCTCAACACCTTCCTCAACGCGATGACGTATCCGGACAAGACGATGTATCCGGTGGCCAGCCGCAATGACAAGGATTTCCAGAACCTCATGGATGTCTATCTCGACGCCGTCTTTTATCCATCCATGTGCCAGAATCCGCAGGTGCTCATGCAGGAGGGCTGGCATTATGAGATCGAGAAGCCGGAGGAGCCCCTGCGCTACAGCGGCGTGGTCTATAATGAGATGAAGGGTGCGCTGTCGGCTCCCGATGATCTGCTCGAAAGCCGCATCATGCATTCCCTTTATCCCGATACGACGTATGGCCATGAATCGGGCGGCGATCCCGAGGCCATCCCGGACCTCACGCAGGAAAAGTTCGTCGCATTCCACAGCCGTTATTACCATCCGTCCAACAGCTACATCTATCTGTACGGCGATATCGATATCGAAGAAAAGCTGGCCTATCTCGATGAAGAATACCTGTCGCATTTTGACCGCATTCCGGTGCCTTCGCGCATTGACCGCGAGCCGGCTTTTGCAGCTTTCCGCCGCATCGATACGACGTATCCCGTCAGCGAGGAGGACGGGACGGCGGAAAAGACGTTCCTCGCGCTCAACTGGTCGGTGGGTGAATCGCTCGACCCCAAGACCATGATGGGGCTCGAGATCCTGGAGCATGCGCTGCTGCGCACGCAGGCGGCCCCCCTGCGCAAGGTGCTCATCGACGCCAAGCTCGGCAAGGATGTCGACTCCCTCTTTGAGGATGATATGCTGCAGCCGTTCTTCAGCATTGTCGTCAACAATGCGGAGGCGGAGCGTGCGGAAACGTTCCGCGCGCTGACGCTTGAGGCCATGCAGAAGCTCGTGCACGACGGCATCGATAAAGAACTCCTTGAGGCGTCCATCAATCTTCTCGAATTCCGCCTGCGCGAATCGGACTTCGGTTCGGCACCGAAGGGACTCATCTACGGCATCCGCATCATGAAGAGCTGGCTCTACGATGGTCAGCCGGAGACGTATCTTTATTACGAGGATCTGCTGCGCGAGATGAAGGCGGGCCTTGCAAGCGGCTACTTTGAGCAGCTGCTCGAAACGTATTTCCTGAAGAACAGCCATCAGACGCTGCTCGTCATGGCCCCAGATACAAAGCTTGCCGCCCGCCGCGAGGCCGAGCAGGAAAAGATCCTGGCTGAAAAAAAGGCCGCGATGAGCGCAGAGGAGATCGATCAGGTCATCGCCGCCACGCGCGCGCTCAAGGAACGCCAGCAGAGTCCGGAGACGGAGGAAGCTTTAAAGAGCATTCCCGTACTGAAGCTCTCGGATATCCGCAGGCAGACGGACCGCCTTCCCCTGGCCGTGCGTGCGGCTGAAGGAGCAGAGGTCCTGTTCAGCGATATCGAGACGAATGGCATCGCCTATCTGAATTTCTACTTTGATGCCAGCGCGGTGCCGCAGCAGGAAATCCCGTATCTGTATCTCCTGGCCGGCTTCCTTGGCATGGTCGACACGGAGGAGCATACGTATGCGGAACTGGCCAATTTGCGCAATCTGCATACGGGCGGCATCACGGCGGATGTCATCGCGTATACAAAGAAGGATCAGCCGGATTCGCTCATGCCTAGGCTGCGTGTCCGCGCCAAGGCACTCGTTGAGAAGCTGCCGAAGCTCATGGAGATCCTTGCGGAAACGCTCACGCGCAGCAAGTTCGTGGACGGCAAGCGCGTCAAGGAAATCCTGGAGCAGGGGCAGGCTGGCATCGAACTCGATCTGCAGCGTTCGGCCAACCAGATCATCATCGCGCGCATCGCATCGTATCTTTCGGCAGCCGGCTGCTACTCGGAGGAGGGCGGCCTCAAGATGTATCCGTTCCTCAAGGAACTGCAGCAGGATTTTGACGCAGGCCTCAAGAAAATCCAGCAGGCCTTTGCCGACATCATCCCGCGTGTCTTCAACCGCCGGAACCTGACGGTCAGTGTCACGATGAAGGAAGCGGATTACGGATGCTTCACGAAGGCCTTTGGCACTCTGTGGCAGTCCCTGTCGGCAAATGCATACGAGCCACAGGCATACCACTGGGATATCGAGACGCGCAACGAGGGCCTGACTTCTTCAAGCCGTGTGCAGTACGTCGGCAAGGGGGCGAACTTCCTGCGCCTCGGCTACCGGTATACGGGCAGCATGGCCGTGCTTGAAACGCTTCTGCGCTACGATTACTTCTGGACGAAGATCCGCGTCCAGGGCGGTGCCTACGGTGCATTCACGGGCTTTAACCGCAACGGCTTCATGTATTTCGGTTCGTACCGCGACCCGAATCTTCGGGAAACGCTCGAGGTGTTTGACGGCACGGCCGATTATGTGCGCCATTTCACGGCATCGGAACGCGAGATGAATAAATTCATCATCGGCACGATGAGCGGTATCGATGCGCCGCTGACACCGATGATGAAGGGGGATATGGCGGCGACCTGCTACCTGCGCGGCATCACGCAGGAGGACCGCCAGCGCCGCCGCGATGAGGTGCTCGGCGCCCGCCAGGAGGATATCCGCGCACTGGCCCCGCTGATTGACAGCTGTATGAAGGAAAATGTGTATTGTGTCTTTGGCAATGAGGAGAAGATTCGCGAGGAGCAGGACCTCTTCGGTACAGTAAAACCGGCACTTTGAGGCCTTTTTAGGGGACATTTGTACATACAGGGCAGCGTTGACTTTCTCAGGTGGACATGGGATAATAAGTAGAACGACACGAAATCAGTCAAGGTACTGCGGCTTGGTTCCGCAGATAGACGAGGAGGCTTTTTGGATGAAACAGACAATTTTCCAGGGCGCAGGTGTAGCCATCATCACGCCGTTCACGGAAGATGGCATCAACTTTGAAGAGCTGGGCCGCATCATCGAAGACCAGATTGCAGGTGGCACGGATGCTATCGTCATCACGGGCACGAGCGGCGAGTCCGCCACGATGACGGACGAAGAGCACAAGGCTGCCATCAAGTATGCCGTCGATAAAGTCAAGGGCCGCATCCCCGTCATCGCGGGCACGGGCTCCAATGAGACGTCGTATGCCATTCAGCTTTCCCAGTATGCGGAGAAGGCCGGCGCCGATGCCCTGCTCGTCGTCACGCCGTATTACAACAAATGCACGCAGAAGGGCCTCGTCGCACATTACAAGGCCATCGCTGAGAGCGTCAGCATCCCCATCATCCTCTACGATGTGCCGTCGCGCACGGGCGTTGGCATCCAGATCCCGACGTATGTCGAGCTCGCCAAGATTCCGAACATCGTGGCCGTCAAGGAAGCCAACGGCGACCTTTCGAAGATCCTGCGCCTGCGCGCAGCCTGCGGCGACAGCCTCACGGTCTATTCGGGCAATGACGACCAGATCATCCCGATTCTTTCGCTCGGCGGCAAGGGCGTCATCTCCGTCCTGTCGAATGTCGCACCGCGCGACACGCACAACATGTGCCAGTACTATTTTGACGGCAAGGTCGAAGAGGCTGCCAAGCTCCAGATCGAGTACACGGACCTCATCGATGCGCTATTCTGCGAGGTCAACCCGATTCCGGTGAAGGTTGCCATGCGCAAGCTCGGCTACGCGGCAGGTCCGCTGCGCATGCCTCTTTCCGAGATGGAGCCGGCTCATGAGAAGCAGCTGGAAGACGCGCTGCGCAACCATGGCCTGATCAAATAAGCATGTCATTTATGCGGCAGGTTTTCCTGCTGCGCTGAGAAAAGCCTTCGGAGAGGAACGCTGCCCTTCTGGTGTACTGCTTCTCCGCAAGGCTTTCTTTTATGTCCTGTTTACTGGCTGCTCCCGTTCAGCGGGGGCGGAGGAGGTTTTTTTATGCATGGTGTATTCGATATCGTCGGACCGGTGATGATCGGGCCGTCGAGTTCCCATACGGCCGGTGCCGTGCGGCTCGGCCTCATGGCCCGCAAGATCCTTGGCGAGCCTGCGGTGCGCGCCGATATCAACCTGCACGGTTCGTTTGCCCAGACGTACCGCGGTCACGGCACGGACAAGGCGCTCGTTGCCGGCATCCTGGGCTTTTCCCCTGACGATGAGCGCATCCGCGAGGCTTTGTCGCTCGCGAAAGAACAGGGGCTTTCCTACAAGTTCCAGAAAGTAAATCTCGAACAGGCGCATCCGAACACGGCCGTCATCCATCTGACGGGCGTTTCGGGGCGCACGGCGCGCGTTCGCGGTTCGTCGGTGGGCGGCGGCAATATCCGCATTACGAATATCGATGGTTACGAGGTCGAGCTCACGGGCACGTATCCGGCGCTCATCACGATTCATCGCGATCGCCCGGGCGTCATCACGAAGGTCACGCAGGTACTGGCGCGCTACGAGGTCAACATCGCCTTCATGCGCGTTTCGCGCCACAGCCGCGGCGAGATGGCGATGATGATCCTCGAGCTTGACGAGCCACTGGCCGATGAGGTACTCGAGGAATGCCGTGAGGTCTATGAGGTGGAGCACGCCTTCGGCATTCCGGCCATCTGATGATTTTTAGCGGAGAGAAGATATGATACAATTCAATTTCAATACGATTGCCGAGCTCATGGATCTCGCGGAGAGCCAGCAGGTGCCCGTCCATGAGATCGTGCTGGTCCGCGAGATGCACGATTCCCAGCGCACGCGCGAAGCTGTCCTGCAGGAAATGGCGCGGAACTGGCAGGTCATGCAGGATTCCATCGAGCGCGGCATACGCAATACGGAGCGCTCGGTCAGCGGCATGACGGGCGGTGATGCCAGGAAGCTCTACGCGTACCGGCAGAAAGGCTATATGGGCAAGGCTGTCCTGTCAGCGGCGGCCTATGCCGTGGGTATCAGTGAGGTCAACGCCGTCATGGGCCGCATCGTGGCCTGTCCGACGGCCGGTTCCTGTGGTATCGTGCCCGCTGCGCTCTACGCAGCCAAGAAGGAAAGCGACCTGCGGGATGATGACATCGTGCTGGCTCTTCTGACGGCTGCCGGCATCGGCATGGTCGTCGATCAGAATGCCTCGATTGCCGGCGCTGCCGGCGGCTGCCAGGCGGAATGCGGCACGGCGGCAGGCATGGCGGCGGCTGCACTTGTCGAGCTGGCGGGCGGCACGCCTGCGATGATCGGCAATGCGACGGCTCTGGCCATCAAGAATCTCCTGGGGCTTGTCTGCGATCCCGTCGCGGGCCTTGTCGAAGTCCCCTGCGTCAAGCGCAACGGCTTCGCTGCCGTCACGGCCATGCTCGCGGCCGATATGACGATGGCGGGCGTCACGTCCGTCATCCCCGTCGATGAAGTCATTGCGGCCATGAACGAAATCGGCCGTGCCCTGCCGAAGTCCCTGCGCGAAACGAGCGAAGCGGGCCTTGCCGTCACGCCGACCGCGAAAAAAATCGAAGCGAGAATCTATCCGGTGCAGGGCTGACGATGCTCTCCTGGCTGAGGAAAGTCTTGCGTATCTTGCCCGGGCAGTGTAAAATGAGGATAACACTGCGAGATGATTCGCAAGATTATGTGCAAGGAGAGATATGATATGAGAAAAATCGTCCAGATGCTGCTCATCGCCTGCCTGGTCGTGCTTGGCACGCAAGTGGCTTTTGCAAACTCGGATAAGGTCACGGTCCAAGAGGGAGCAGATCTTACTTCCATCCATCGCCTGGCCATCGGCTCCCCGCTGTATCAGCAGGTCGACCCGAAATCCCCGAACAAGGAGATGCTGACGCAGATCGTTTATGATTCGAGCCACGTTGCCCGCTGCTACGTCATCTCGTACGATACGATTGCCCAGAACATCAAGCAGGATCACAACATCGACCTCAAGGCTCTGGACCGCCGCACGGCAGCCAAGAGCTTCAAGGAGTATGTCGGCAATTATGCCGATGCCTACGTCATCCTGACGGTAGCCAACGACAGCCGCACGACCTTCTTCTTCGATGTCTACAAGGCCGGCACGAACCAGCTGCTCTACACGTATGAGATTCAGGCCAACCGCAGCGAAGCCGATACGGTTGCTACGTACACGAATCTTTCCGAGCAGTTCTACAAGCACTTTGAGCGTTCCGCCATGGAGCAGCAGAAGGACAACAGCAAAAAGAAGTAAGAAAAAAGACAAGATGCCTTTGCGCACCTTGTCTTTTTTAGATTGTTCTGCTCAGTGAGCCAGATAAATCGGCTTGATCTTGGCGTCTTCCGCGATGGTCTTGTCGATATAGCCGGCGCGGACCATTGCATCGAGGACGACGAACTGGCGTTTTTTAGCCATCATGAAGTCCACGTAGGGGGAGTACAGAGACGGCGCGTTGGGCAGCCCCGCCAGCATGGCGGCTTCCGGCAGCTGCAGTTCACTCGGATGCTTGCCGAAGTAGCCTTCGGCGGCCTCCTCGATGCCGTAAAAATTCGAGCCGTAGTAAATGGTATTGAGGTACATCTCGAGGATTTCATCCTTGGAATAATTGAATTCCATGGCAAGCGAGAGCAGGAATTCTTCTGCCTTGCGGCCGAATGACCGTTCATGCGTCAGGAAGAGGTTCTTGACGAGCTGCTGGGTGATCGTGCTGGCTCCCTCATCGATCTCTCCCTGTTGCAGGTTGACGAGCGTCGCACGCATGATGCCTTCGATGTCGAAGCCGTGATGGTCGTAAAAGCGCTTGTCCTCAACGGCGACGATGGCCTGCTGCATCGAGGTGGGAATTTCATCGATCCTGGTATAGTGGCTGCGGTCAAGCCGGCTGTTCACGGCCCGCTTGAGGAAGATGATGCGAGAGAGACGCTCGCTTATCGTATCGTCGCTGTCATCCGTCAGGGTATTGGAGGGCGGGTGCTGTTCGGGACGGGGCAGGAAATCGCCGGCAGCCTGCCAGGTATGTGCGGAGAAGATGGCCAGGCCGCCGGAAAGGAAGTACGCGCCCAGGAAGACGCAGAGCAACAAAAAAAGAAAGCGGACCAGCCGCTTTGGCGAACGTCTTCTTCGTTTTTTCATCGTTTCGGGTTCACTCCTTTGCTTCTATAACATTATAGCACCCGTTTTGCATTTCGTCAGCAGGGAAAGAGAGGGCACCTGACAGGTGTGAAGGAAACGCTGACGAAATTTATTTGTAAATGTGTAAAATAGGGGTTGAAAAAATATACATGAAAGATGTATAATTATAAACATCAACTCAAGGGGAGGCAGGCGGCCGCCCCGGAAGGAGGACGAAGGTTATGAAAGTCAGTGTTCTAGGCGCGACCGGCTATGCCGGTGCGGAACTGCTGCGCATCTTATACAGCCATCCGGAGGCAGAGGTGGTGCATATCACATCGGAGAGCCATACGGGAGAGCCCATTGCATCGCTCTACCCGCATCTGCGAGGCCTGTACGACATGAAGCTGGAAAGCATGAAGGACATCGAGGCCATCGGCAGGGACAGTGATTTCGTATTCATCGGTCTGCCGCATGGCCATGCGATGGCCGTCGGCAAGACCCTCAAGGATCTGCCCGTGCGCATCATCGACCTCGGTGCTGACTACCGCTTCCGCGATACCTCCGTTTACGAGGCGTGGTACCACGTACTGCACACGTATCCGGAAGCGCCGCGCGTCTACGGCCTGGCGGAACTTTACCGCGAGGAGATCCGCGACGCCAAGATCATTGGCAATGCCGGCTGCTTCACGACGGCCAGCATACTCGCGCTCGCGCCGCTCGCACGCCAGCACCTCATCGACGTCAACACCATCATCGTCGATGCCAAGTCCGGCGTTTCGGGCGCAGGCCGCTCACCGAAGCAGGCCAATCATTTCCCGGAGTTCTACGACAATTTCCGGGCGTACAATGTGGCGCAGCACCGCCATACGCCGGAAATTGAGCAGGCCATGGAAGACCTTTCGGGCGAGAAGAGCGTCATCAATTTCACGCCGCATCTCGTGCCGATGTCACGCGGCATCCTCGCGACGTGCTACGCCACCCTCAAGGAGGGCGTCGAGCCGGAGCTCGTCGATGCGGCCTATGAGAAGATTTATGGCAAGGAATTTTTCATCCGGCTGCTCGGCCGCGGCGGCTATCCGTCGACGAAAGAGGTCCGGGGTTCGAATTTCTGCGATATCGGCTGGCATATCGACGAGCGCACGCACCGCGTCATCGTGCTCTCGGCCATCGACAACCTCGTCAAGGGAGCTGCGGGTCAGGCCGTGCAGAACTTCAATATCGCCTGCGGCTTCGATGAGAAGACGGGCCTTGATTTCGTTCCCATGTACCCTTGACTGTTCTCAAGCACATTCATGCCATTTCAGGAGGAATTCATATGTTATTCAGTGAAGCAAATGCCAAAGCGGGCGTCACGTTCCCGCAGGGCTTTCTGGCAGCCGGCGTCAAGGCCGGCATCAAGAAGAGCGGCAATCTCGACGTCGCTGTGATCTATACGGAGAAGGAAGCGGCAGTAGCCGGCACGTTCACGCAGAATGCCGTGGCGGCGGCTCCGGTCTTCGCCTCGAAGAAGGTCGTCGCGACGGGCACGGCACATGCCATCACGGCCAATGCCGGCTGTGCGAATGCCTGCACGGGCGAGCAGGGCGAGAAAGACGCTGCGGCCATGCAGAAAATCACGGCCAAGGCGCTCGGCTGCCAGCCTCTCGATGTCATCGTTGCCTCGACGGGCGTTATCGGCGTCAATCTGCCGATGGACAAGATGGAAAAGGGCATTGAGCAGGCCATCAAGGAGCTTTCGGCAGATGGCAGCGTCAATGCCGGCAACGCCATCATCACGACGGACACGTATTCCAAATCGTGCGCGACGGAAATTGAGCTCGGCGGCAAGAAGGTGCGCTTCGGTGCCATCGCCAAGGGCTCGGGTATGATCCAGCCGAACATGGCCACAATGCTCTGCTTCATCACGACGGATGCGGCCATCGACAGCAAGCTGCTGCAGAAGGCACTCTCTGAAGTCGTCGAGGTTTCCTTCAACATGATTTCCATTGACGGCGATATGAGCACGAACGACATGGCCATCGTCATGGCCAACGGTGCGGCCGGCAATGCGATGATTACGGCCGAGAACGAGGATTATGAGACGTTCAAGGCAACGCTCAAGGCAATCTGCCAGGGCCTTGCCAAGCGCATTGCGTCGGACGGCGAAGGCGCGACGAAATTCCTGACGGTTCATGTCACGGGCACGAAGTCATTTGCCGATGCCAAGACGATCGGCATGAGCGTCGCGAAGAGCCCGCTCGTCAAGACGGCGTTCTTCGGTGAGGACCCGAACTGGGGCCGCGTCATCTGTGCCGTCGGTTATGCCGGTGTGCCGATGGATCCCGAGAAGACGGTCGTGAAGTTTGGCGGCATTCCCGTCTATGCTGGCGGCGTCGGTGCGGAGTACGATGAGGAGGAATTGCGCAAGGTCATGGCCGAGCATGACATCGTCATCGACATCGATATGGGGGAAGGCACGGAGGAAGCGACCATCTGGACCTGTGATTTCTCCTACGAGTACGTCAAGATCAACGGCGAGTATCACACCTGATCGCAGGCTGTGCCGGAACAAGACGCCGCAGGAAGCGCGGAAGCTGGAAAGGAATGTCGTATCACATGTTTGAAGCAAAGGATAAGGCGGCCATTCTCGTCGAGGCTCTGCCGTACATCCAGGAATTTTATGGCAAGACCATCGTCATCAAATACGGCGGCAATGCCATGGTCAATGACGAACTGAAGGAAAAAGTCATGCAGGATGTCGCGCTGATGAAATACGTCGGCATCCGCCCGGTCATCGTGCATGGCGGCGGTCCGGAAATCACGGAATTCCTGCAGAAAGTCGGCAAGGAATCGTCCTTCGTGGCCGGGCTGCGCGTCACCGATGCCGAAACTGTCGAGATTGCCGAGATGGTCCTCGACGGCAAGGTAAATTCGGAAATCGTAACGCTCCTCAACCGCCGCGGTGTTCGCGCCGTCGGCCTGTCGGGCAAGGATGCCGGCCTCATCGAGGCCCAGAAGAAACTGGCCACGGTTTACGAGGGTGAGGCGGAGAAAAAGGTCGATATCGGCTATGTCGGCTCGGTGGCGAAAATCAACACGAGCCTCATCGAGGATCTGCTCGATCAGGATTACGTGCCGGTCATCGCGCCGATTGGCGTCGGCCGGGACGGCGAGAGCTACAACATCAACGCCGATTACGTGGCAGCCGAGATTGCCGGCGCGCTGCAGGCGGAGAAGCTCCTGCTGCTGACGGATATCGAGGGCATCTACAAGGACTTCGAGGATAAGTCGTCGTTCCTTTCGACGCTGCATCTGCCGGAGGCACGCGCCCACATCCGCGATGGCATCATCAAGGGCGGCATGATTCCGAAGGTAGAGGCCTGCCTGACGGCACTCGAGAAGGGAGCGGGCAAGACGCACATCATCGACGGGCGTCTCGATCACTCCATCATTCTCGAGATCTTCACTTCCAAGGGTATTGGCACGCAGGTCGTGCGCTGATGTTACAGCTGCCTGGGAGAAAGCCGGATGCTTCTTCCAGGCAGTTTTTGCCGATTGGACCGTTATGTGTAGCCGGAGAAAATCCGGATAAAGATAAGGATGCGATTTTTATGCAGGAAACGGATAAAGAAATATTTGCCAAGGACGAACAGGATTATCTGCCGGTGTTCAACCGCTATAAGATTGTCCTCGACCATGGCGAGGGAGCGTATCTCTGGGATAACAACGGCAAGAAGTACCTCGATTTTCTCGGGGGCATCGCCGTCAATGTGCTCGGCCATGATTACGGCCCGCTCGTCACGGCGATTGCCGAGCAGGCAAAGAAGCTCATTCATTGCTCGAATCTCTACTACACGCAGCCGCAGGCTGATGCTGCCGCAAAGCTCGTTGCGCTCTCGGGCCTCGACAAGGCGTTCTTCGGCAACTCGGGGGCCGAGGCCAACGAGGGTGCCATCAAGATTGCGCGTAAGTACGCGCATCAGTTTGACCCGGAGAAATCCCAGATCATCACGGCCTGGGACAGCTTCCATGGCCGCACGATCGCGACGCTGACGGCGACGGGCCAGCCCAAGTATCATGAGGGCTTCGGCCCGCTGCCCGATGGTTTTGACTACGTCCACTACAATGACATCGATGAACTCGAAGCCATGATGAGCGACAAGACGGCAGCCGTCATGCTCGAGACGATCCAGGGCGAGGGCGGCGTCTACACGCCGAAGGACGATTATCTCAAGAAGGTTCGCGCGCTCTGCGACAAACATCATGCGCTGCTGATCTTCGACGAGATTCAGGCGGGCATCGGCCGCAGCGGCAAGTTCTTCGCCTATGAGAAGTACGGCGTCAAGCCGGACATCGTGACGCTGGCCAAGGGTCTGGCGGGCGGCGTGCCCATCGGTGCCTTCATCGTCACGGATGAAGTCGCGAAGGCCTTCCATGCCGGCGATCACGGCACGACGTTCGGCGGCAATCCGCTGGCCTGCGCCGCTGCCAACGTCGTGCTCGACACGGTGCCAAAACCGGAGTTCCTCGCGCATGTCGAAGAGGTCGGCAGCTACTTCAAGGGCCAGCTCGAGAAACTCCAGAGCAAGCATCCGGCGCTCATCACGGAGGTGCGCGGCGAAGGCCTGATCCTGGGCGCCGAGCTCGCTTCGGCGGAGCATGGACGCGATATCGTCAATGACTGCCTGGCAAAGGGCGCCATCATCAACTGCACGGCTGGCAAGGTACTGCGCTTCATCCCGCCGCTCATCATCACGAAGGAACAGGTCGATACGGTCATCCGGACGCTCGATGAGGTACTGGCACATTACGAGCAATGACGCGCAAACCGCATCAATCCGTAAAATTTATGGTACGATACAACGATTTGCATATAAATGCAAAAAAAATGCATATCTACACTTTTCAAGCGGCCATAATTGATGTATAATATGCAGTAAACACGGACATCTATTACAGTGTGGGAGGTCATCCAATGTTGAAAGGAAAAGATATGTTATCCATCCACGATCTTTCGGTGGATGAGGTACAGGAAATCCTGGCACTCGCCAAGGAACTCAAAGCCAAACAGAAAGCTGGTATTCCGCATCGGCTGCTCAAGGGGAAGACGCTCGGCATGATTTTCGAGAAGTCCTCGACGCGAACCCGAGTCTCCTTTGAGACGGGTATGTACCAGCTTGGCGGACAGGCTCTTTTCCTTTCCAACCGCGATCTCCAGCTCGGGCGCGGCGAACCCATCCGTGATACGGCCCGTGTGCTTTCCCGTTACCTCGATGGCATCATGATCCGCACGTACGGCCATGACCGTGCGACGGAGATGGCCAAATGGGCGGACATCCCAGTCATCAATGCCCTGACGGATCTTCTGCATCCCTGCCAGGTCCTCACGGACCTCCTGACGATCCAGGAGTACAAGGGCAAGGACCTCAAGGGCCTCAAGATGGCTTATGTCGGCGACGGCAACAACATGACGAATTCCTTCCTCTATGGATGCGCCAAGGCCGGCATGACGTTTGTCGCCGCGACGCCTGAGGATTATCGGCCGGATGCCGAAGTCGTCAAGAATGCTCTCGAGGACGCCAAGGAGACCGGCGCTTCGCTCAGTCTCGTCACGGACCCGAAGGAAGCCGTCAAGGACGCGGATATCGTCGTGACGGATACCTGGGCCAGCATGGGACAGGAAGCCGAGCACGAGGAGCGCAAGAAGATCTTCGCTCCGTATCAGGTTAATGCCGAGCTCCTGAAGGGAGCAGACAAGCGCGTCATCGTCATGCACTGCCTGCCGGCTTACCGCGGGGAAGAGATCACGGCCGACGTCTTCGAGGCCAATGCGAATGTCATCTTTGACGAGGCGGAGAACCGCCTGCACACGCAGAAGGCCATCATGGCACTGACCATGGCGGACTGACCGTATTTGCCGTTTGCATCGTGAAATCGCCTGCTGAAGGGAACCTTGAGGGAAACCCGCAGCGGGGGAGATATAAGAAAAGAGGTTATTTATTATGGCTAAGATCAAGAAAGTCGTACTCGCTTATTCTGGCGGTCTGGACACCTCCGTTATCATTCCCTGGCTCAAGGAGCATTACGATGGCTGCGAAGTCATTGCCTGCTGCGCCGATGTCGGCCAGGGCGATGAACTCAATGCCGTTCACGACAAGGCCCTGAAATCCGGTGCTTCCAAGGTCTACATCGAAGACCTCAAGGAAGAGTTCCTCAAGGAATACGTCTGGCCGACGCTCAAGGCCGGTGCTGTTTACGAGGACAAGTACCTGCTCGGCACGTCGTTCGCACGTCCAATCATCGCCAAGAAGCTCGTCGAGATTGCCAAGAAAGAGGGCGCTGATGCCATCGCTCACGGCGCTACGGGCAAGGGCAACGACCAGGTCCGCTTTGAGCTGACGGTCAAGGCACTGGCTCCGAACATCACGTTGATCGCTCCGTGGCGTGAGTGGGATCTCGATTCCCGTTCGGCCGAGATTGAATACGCCAAGAAGCACGGCATCCCCATCGCCACGGAGAACAAGACGTACTCCATGGACCGCAACATCTGGCATCTCTCCCATGAGGGCTCTGACCTCGAGGATCCGGCCAACGAGCCGCACAACAGCATGTTCCTGATCTCCAAGGCTCCAGAGGATGCACCGGACAAACCGGAATACGTCACGGTCGACTTCGAGAAGGGCGAGCCGGTTGCCGTCAACGGCAAGAAGATGGACCCCGTCGCTCTCTTGACGGAGCTCAACGAGATTGGTGCGCGCAACGGCGTCGGCATTGTCGACATCTGTGAGAACCGCCTCGTCGGCATGAAGTCCCGCGGTGTCTATGAGAATCCGGGCGGATCTATCCTCTACTATGCACATCGCGAGCTCGAGTATCTCTGCCTCGACCGCATGACGTTCCATTTCAAGCAGCATGTCGCTGTCCGCTTCGGCGAGCTCGTCTACGACGGCATGTGGTTCTGCCAGCTGCGCGAGGCTCTCTCGGCCTTCGTCGACAGCACGCAGCAGACGGTTACGGGCACGGTCAAGCTCAAGCTCTACAAGGGCAACATCATCTCCGCCGGTTCCACGAGCCCGTATTCCCTCTACAGCAAGGAATTCGTCACGTTCGAGCACGATGACGTTTACAACCAGGCTGATGCGACGGGCTTCATCAACCTCTTCGGCCTGCCGCTCAAGGTACGTGCCCTGATGCAGGAGAAAACCCAGAAATGAGTGAAGCAATGTGGGGAGGCCGGTTCTCCAAGACGACCGATGAGATGATCAACGAGTTCCAGGCTTCCATCAATTTTGACAAGCGCATGTATCATGAGGACATTGCCGGTTCCATCGCGCACGCGACAATGCTCGCGAAATGCGGCATCATCTCAGAGGCGGACAAGGATGCCATCGTCAAGGGCCTCAAGGATATCCTGCAGGAGATCGAGGCGGGGAAATTCGAGTTCTCCGTCGACCTCGAGGACATCCACATGAATATCGAGAAACGCCTGACCGAGGCCATCGGCGAAGCCGGCGGCCGCCTGCACACGGCGCGCAGCCGCAACGACCAGGTTGCCCTCGATACGCACATGTACATCCGCCGCCAGGTCGTCGAGGTGCAGAAGGAGATTGAGAATCTCCAGCGCGCACTCGTCGAGACGGCAGAGAAGTACAGCGATGTCATCATGCCGGGCTACACGCATCTGCAGCGCGCACAGCCCATCCTCTTCTCGCATCATCTCATGGCGTACTTCTGCATGCTTTCGCGTGACTTTGCCCGCTTTGAAGGCGTCTACAAGCGCGCGGACATCATGCCGCTCGGCGCCGGCGCTCTTGCGGGGACGACGTTCCCGATTGACCGTCCGTATGTCCAGAAGCTCCTGAACTTCGAGAACATCTACAACAACAGCCTCGATGCCGTCAGCGACCGCGATTACATCATGGAATTCCTCGCAGCGGCTTCGATCCTCATGGTTCATCTCTCGCGCCTGTCTGAGGAAACCATCCTTTGGTGCAGCCGTGAGTTCCACTTCGTCGAGCTCGACGATGCGCACTGCACGGGTTCCTCGATGATGCCGCAGAAGAAGAACCCCGATGTTTCCGAGCTCGTGCGCGGCAAGACGGGCCGTGTCGTCGGCCATCTCATGGCCATGCTGACGACGGTAAAAGGCCTGCCGCTTGCCTACAACAAGGACCTCCAGGAAGACAAGGAGGGCATCTTCGATGCCATCGATACCGTGAAGTTCAGCCTGGCTGTCTACGCACAGCTGATTCGCGGCATGAAGGTGCGCAAGGAAGTCATGAAGAAGGCTGTGACGGAAGATTTCTCGAACGCTACGGATCTTGCCGATTACCTCGTCAAGAAGGGCATGCCGTTCCGCAAGGCTCATGCCGTTTCGGGACAGGCCGTTCATGACTGCATCGAGAAGGGCATCTATCTCGAGGATATGAGTCTCGAGGACTTTAAGAAGCTCTCGCCGCTCTTCAGTGAGGACATCAAGGAAGCCATCAGCCCTGAGACGTGCGTAAAGAACCGCAATTCGTTCGGCGGCACGTCATACCGGCAGGTTGAGCTCCAGCTCAAGGCTGCCAGGGAACTCTTGGCTGCAGAACAGGAAGTCTCCGACCAGGCTGCCAAGCAGCAGGTACAAGTCAAATAAATACCTCAATCAATTAAAAGTCCCCGGTGTGTCAATCGATTCACCGGGGACTTTTAATGAAATCCTTGCTTTCTGCTTCTTTTCAGAATCATTCCTTATACTAGAGTTCAGATTTTTAAAGGAGTGATAATCATGATGATGCTGATTCTTTTACTCGGCGTCAACCTTGTCATCAGTTTCCTCAATGCCCGCAACGTCGGGCGCGTCTGGGCGGAGTCGAAGGCTGTCGGCGGCTGGATCCGCCTCTTGGCCTGGTGCGGTGCCATCCAGTCGGCCGCGGGCTTCACGTTCGTCTATGCCATCGTCGTCGGCTACATCGCCGTACAGACGGGCTATCTGCCGGCTGCGATGCTCGGCGTCATGATGAATCTCATCTACCTGCTGATTATCGTGCCGCTCATCGGCTCGGGCATCTTCATCACGATCCAGTCGTGGATTGCCTTTGCGCGTGACAAGTCCTTGTCGAATCTCGGCGTGGCCGGCTGGAACACGTTCGCGCAGGCGTACAACACGTACAACGCCATCCAGAGTTTCGGCCCGGCGCTTGACAGCGTCCAGCAGGGACTCGGCGGCCTGTTCTCGGATGACGGCGACAGCGACAATTCGACGGCCCGCGTGCTCCTGCTCGTGGCCATCGTGCTGCTTGCCGGCGTCCTGACGACGAATGTCATCATCCGCCGCTACGAGGCAAGTCTGCCGGTTTCTGAGGAAATCCGCAACGGCACGCGCGATCTCAACTACCGCTAACAGCCGCGCTTTTCATCGGTTCGCACCGAGAAAAGCACTTGAATACGACTCCAATCTCTAGTACTATAGAAGCGTGTATTCTATGGATTTTTATTGAGATTGGGGTCTTTTCATTGAACTGGGACTGGCTGAAACAGGCCATCAAGCCGTTTGATGTCTTCATCGGCATGGCCGCACTCTACATTCTGTACCGGACGGACTTCTCACATCTGCTGCTCGTGGACAAGATCCTTCTTGTCACATTTGCCGTGTGGTTTGTCCTGCTCCTGGTGCGCTGCTACATCTATTATCGGAAAGGTCAGGGATCATGACGAACAAGCGAATGAAAAAAGCCGTTTTCTTTGATATAGACGGGACGCTCATCAATATCATGAAGGGGCAGACGACCATTCAGCCGGCAGTCAGGGAGGCCATCCGCGCACTGCGCGCGGCGGGCAATGCCACATTCATCGCGAGCGGCCGTCCCTATGACTACCTGGACCCGGAGCTCACGCAGGAAGGGCTGTTTGACGGCTATGTGCTCATGAACGGCGCGGTCGTGCTGCTGGACGGCAGGACCATCTACGAGCAGCCGCTGCCGAAGAAAACGGTGTGCGAAATCGTCGTGGCCTCGGAGACTCATGGCGTCGAATACATCCTTGAGGGGTCACAGCACGTCTATCTGCGGCCGGGATTCCAGCTGACCGAGAATTTCTATCGCAGCATCGATGTCGATGTGACGCGCTTCGTCCGTGAATTCAATCTTGACGAGATCGAGGTGGCCAAGCTCGAATTCGCCTCGGAGGATCCGGGCGGGCACGGGCTCTTCGAGAAGCTTCTGGCCTGGCCGGGGCTTACGGGCCTCATGGACCCGTATCACAAGAAGAATATGGAGCTCTATGCATCGGATGTCACGAAGGGCTCCGGGATCCGGCATGCGCTCTCGTATCTCGGCATTCCAGTGGAGAACAGCTATGCCTTTGGCGACGGGCTCAATGACATCGAGATGATGCAGACGGTGGGTACGAGTCTCGTCATGGGCAATGCACGCCCGGCTCTCAAGAAACTGGCAGACCATGTTGTGCCGTCTGTCGAGGAGGACGGCGTGGCCGTAGGCATCAGCCGTTATGTA
Source organism: Mitsuokella sp. AF33-22 (assembly GCF_003475755.1). Classification (NCBI taxonomy): domain Bacteria; kingdom Bacillati; phylum Bacillota; class Negativicutes; order Selenomonadales; family Selenomonadaceae; genus Mitsuokella; species Mitsuokella sp. AF33-22. Next base: position 60,614 of record NZ_QRQA01000007.1, read on the forward strand.
CTGGCTTAAGAAGCTTTTCCCTGGAATGTGGGTTCCAGGGGATTTTATAAGAAAGCATCAATGATCAAGGGAGGCTTTTTGATGCGCAAGCGAATTGGAATAATACTGGGAATCCTGATGCTGGCCGTTGCGGTCCTTACAGGCTGCGGCCAGACGAATACGGCGGGCAGGGCCTCGTCGTCCTCGTCGCCGGCACAGACGGCACAGGCGGGCAAAGCAGTCACGATCAAGATGCTCAACGTCGGTCAGGGGGATTCCATCCTCATCGAGACACCGGAGCAGACGGTGCTCATCGATACGAGTGATGTCGATGAGCGCGACAAGCTCAAGCGCGAGCTCGACAAGGCCGGCGTCAAGAAAATCGATAAGGTCATCCTGACGCATCCGCATGCCGATCACATCGGCGGTATGGATGTCCTGCTCAAGGATTATCAGGTCGGCGCCGTTTACGACAACGGCATGCCGTCGACGTCAAAGCTCTATCTGTCGTACCGCAAGGCCCTGAAGGCCAAGAATATCCCGTATCAGGCACTCAAGGCCGGGGATGTGCTGGACTTTGGCGGCGGCGTTTCGTTCAAGGTGTTCTATCCGACGGAGGAACTCCAGCAGAAGGGGGCGCAGAAGGGCTACAAGCATGATCCGAACAACGAATCCATCGTCGGCCGCCTGACGTATGGCAGCTTCTCGATGCTCTTTACGGGCGACGCGGAGACGCCGGTCGAGGAACAGATCCTGAAGACGAATGCCGGTGAGCTCAAGAGCACGATCCTGAAGGCCCCGCATCACGGCAGCAGCACGAGTTCCTCGGTTGCCTATCTCAAGGCGGTCTGGCCGGAAACCGTGCTGATTTCATGCGGCCAGGGCAATGATTACGGCCACCCGCATACCGATGTGCTGGCCCGTTTCCTTGGTCAGTCCAATTACACCGACCGCCGCGACGGCAAGCAGAAAAAGACGAAGCTCGTCAAGGACGACAAGGGAACCGTCCTGAAGGCCAAGGTCTACGAGACGGATAAGAACGGCACCATCACGGTGACGACGGATGGACAGGGATACAAGCTCCAGGCAGAGGAAGGTGATGCACAGTGATTTCTGCATATCTTGACCGCTTCGAAGGCGACTTCGCCGTCCTGTATCTCGGCGATGACATGAAAAAGGTGAATTTCCCCAGGGCGTATCTGCCGGAGGGCCTCAACGAGGGCGATTACCTGCGCTTGGATATTTCATACGATAAGGAAAAGACTGAGCAGGCTGAGCAGGAAGCGCTTGACCTCATGAAGAATTAATAATAGGAGGAGTCCTTTTGTTTACCAAGTTATCCCATGTTTGCGGACTGCTGCTCCTGGGGGTGGCGTGTCTCGTCATGCTCGTGCCGCAGATGGGCGAAGCCGCCCGCCGCGAACCCGTCCATACCATGCAGAGCGTCAAGACTTCGGAAACGACCGTGGATGGGGAAAAAGCCCTGCGCATCGAGCTCGGCTTTGATAACCCGAATATTTCCTACACGACGAGTACGAAAACGTATCTGCAGAAGCAGCTGATCCTGGATCTCAAGAATACGGAACCGGGAACGGTCAAGAGCGATTACAAGGTCAAGAGCAAGCTCGCGAAGTCCATCCACATCGACGAGCTGGAATCGCGCCGCACGCAGGTCCGCATCGACTTCACGAATCCCGTGCTCGACGGCACGTACAAGATCCATGAGGAAGCGGCAGACCGCAAGGCACGCAAGCCGAACCGTCTCGTTATCGATATCTTCCCGCAGAGCCGTGCCGCGTCGTCCGACAAGGTTGACGGCGTGCGCGGCCATGTCATCGTGCTCGACCCGGGCCACGGCGGCAGCGATACGGGTGCCGTCGGCCCGACCGGTGTCACGGAGGCCTCGGTGACGCTGAGCGTCGCGCAGAAGGTCGATGCCATCCTCGAGAACTCGGGTGCCCGCGTCACGATGACGCGCACGAGTGACCGCGACGTTTACGGCCCGTACGCCAGCGACCGCCAGGAACTCCAGGCCCGTGTCAACGTCGGTGAATACACGCCGGGTGCGGAGCTCTTCCTCTCCATCCACTGCAATGCCTTCTCGAATCCGGCTGCGCATGGCATGGAAACGTATTATTACAGCGGCTCATCGAAGGGCGAGCGCCTCGCCACGCTCCTCAATGAGGAGCTCGAGCAGGCGGGCGGCCTTCTGAACCGCGGCGTCAAGACGGCGAATTTCTACGTCATCAAGCATTCGAGCATGCCGGCTTCGCTCGTGGAACTCGGCTTCATCACCAATGACCATGAGGAGGCGCTGCTTGCCAATGCGTCGTATCAGGCAAAGCTTGCCAAGGCGATTGCCAGGGCACTCGGCCGTTATTTTGAGGGACGTTGAGCAATCATAAGGAGATGAATTCATGATGAAACACTATCTGCGCTATGCACTGCTGGCCGTGGCCGCGGGCATGCTGCTCCTGCTTGCCGGCTGCAATTCCTCAAGCACCAGGGGAGCAGATGACGGTTCTTCGTCAGCCGCGCGGTCGGAGAGCAGCGCGACGGCAGGCAACCCGAAGTCGTCCTCGTCTGCTTCTTCCGGCGCGAAGGAAGAGAAGCTTGACATCAAAGTTTACTACCCGAATGAGCAGGGCACGAAGCTCATTGCCGTGAAGCGCCAGGTAACGGTCGGCAAGACCGACAAGTACACGGCAGCCATGAACTCGCTGCTCGAGGGCACGAAGGAGAAGGGGCAGACGGCCATCATCCCGAAGCAGGCGAAGCTGCGCAGCGTCAAGGTGGAAAACGGCGTTGCGAAAGTGGACTTCAGCCAGGAAATCGTCAAGAATTTCGTGGGCGGCTCCACGGGCGAGACGATGCTTGTCGGCTCCGTGGTCGATACGCTGACGGAGTTCCCCGAAGTCAAGAAGGTGCAGATTCTCGTGGCGGGTAAACCCGTGGAAACACTTGCTGGCCATATGGATCTCAGCCAGCCGCTTTCACGCATGAACGATTTGCTCAAGTGATATTGATTTTTTGACTTTTTACCTTGCAAGTGCGCGGGAAACCTTGTATTTCTGCGCACTTTGTGTTATGATAAAATCCATATGGCATGTTTTGAGGCTGGAATAGCCGGAATCGGCCAATATCTATGCAATCAGATATACAGGAGGTCATTTCAGACAATGAAAGTTACGGTTGAAAATGGAGAGAACCAGCAGGTTACTCTGACGATTGAAGTAGAAGCAGCAAAGGTAGAGAAGGCCGCAGATCAGGCTTGCAAGCGCCTCGCTAACCGTGTGAGCATCCCGGGTTTCCGCAAAGGCAAGGCTCCGCGCATGATCGTAGAGCGCCACGTTGGCAAGGAAGCCGTCATGCAGGAAGCATTTGACATCATTGCTCCGAAGGCTTTCCAGGAAGCACTCGATGAGCAGAAGATCGAGCCGGTTACGCGCCCGAACATCGACATCGTGACGCTCGAAGAGGGCAAGGATCTCGTCTTCAAGGCTACGGTTACGCCGCGTCCTGAGGTCAAGCTCGGCGAGTACAAAGGCCTGAAGGTAGAGAAGGCTGAAGTCAACATCACGGACGAGGATGTCGAGAAGCAGCTCAAGACGTTCCAGGATCGTCAGGGTAAGCTCGTCGATGCTCCGGAAGGCGCTGAGGTCAAGAGCGGCGACTTCACGACGCTCGACTTCAAGGGCTTCGTTGATGGTGAGGCTTTTGCCGGCGGCGAAGGCAAGGATTATCCGCTGCAGATCGGTTCCAACAGCTTCATCCCGGGCTTCGAGGATCAGCTCATCGGTGCCAAGATCGGCGAAGAGCGCGAAGTGAACGTCAAGTTCCCGGAAGAGTACCATGCAAAGGAACTCGCTGGCAAGGATGCCAAGTTCGAGTGCACGATCCGCAGCATCAAGACGAAAGAGCTGCCGGCCATCGATGACGAGCTCGCCAAGAAGGTCAGCACGTTCCAGACGCTCGATGAGCTCAAGGCTGACATCCGCAAGAACCTGACGGAGAATGCTGAGCGCACGGCTGAGAACGATCAGAAGAGTGCTGCCATCGAGATGGCTACGAACAACATCACGGTTGACATCCCGGCTGTCATGATCGACAACCGCGTGACGGCCATGATCCAGGAAATGGCCATGCGCCTCGAGCAGCAGGGCATGAAGTTCGAGCAGTACCTGCAGTATGCTGGCACGGATATCGCCAAGCTCCGCGAGCAGTATCGCGAGACAGCAGAGAAGAACGTCAAGACGGATCTCATGCTCGAAGAAGTTGCCAAGGCTGAGAACATCAAAGTAGAAGCAAAGGATCTGGATGCTGAGGTTGCCGCTATGGCTGCTGCCTATGGCGCTACGCCGAAGCAGGTCCAGAAGATCATCAAGGAGCAGGGACGCATTGGCGATCTGGCTGCTTCCGTCCTCCGCAAGAAGACGGCACAGTTCATCATCGATAACATCGCTGAGTAAGCATCCCTGATAAGGGAGGATTCCTATGAGTTACGTACCAATGGTAGTTGAGCGCTCCAACACGGGAGAGCGCGCGTATGACATTTACTCGCGTCTTTTGAAGGATCGTATCATCTTCCTGGGCGGCCCCATCGACGATGCCGTCGCCAACACGGTGGTGGCACAGCTGCTGTTCCTCGAGTCGGAAGACCCGGACAAGGACATCCATCTGTACATCAACAGTCCCGGCGGCGTCGTGACGGCAGGCCTTGCCATTTTCGACACGATGCAGTACATCAAGCCGGATGTATCGACCATCTGCATCGGCCAGGCGGCCAGCATGGGCGCACTGCTCCTGACGGCCGGCGCCAAGGGCAAGCGCTATGCCCTGCCGAATGCGCGCATCATGATCCATCAGCCGCTCGGCGGCGCACAGGGCCAGTCCACGGACATCCAGATCCAGGCCCGCGAAATCCAGCGCATCCGTGAAGTCATCAACGATATCCTCGTCGATGCCACGGGCAAGGATCGTGAGCAGGTCGTGCAGGATACGGAACGCGACAACTTCATGACGGCTCAGGAAGCAAAAGCCTATGGCCTGGTCGACGAAGTGATTGCCCGTCCGAAAAAGACGAAGAAATCGGATGCCAAGGCGTAAGAGGTGATGTCATGTTGAAGTTTGGGGATGACAAAGGTCAGCTCAAATGCTCCTTCTGTGGCAAAACCCAGGATCAGGTGCGCAAGCTGGTGGCCGGTCCCGGCGTCTACATCTGCGATGAATGCATCGAACTCTGCAACGAAATCATCGAGGAAGAGTTCAGTGACGATGTGGAGGTAGAACTCAAGGACGTCCCGAAACCGAAGGATATCCGCGCCATACTGGACCAGTACGTCATCGGCCAGGACGAAGCGAAAAAGACGCTCTCCGTCGCGGTGTACAACCACTACAAGCGCATCAACATGGGACAGGGCAAGAGTGAGGATGTGGAACTCGCCAAGTCGAACATCCTGATGCTCGGCCCGACCGGCAGCGGCAAGACGCTGCTCGCCCAGTCCCTCGCGCGCATCCTGAATGTGCCGTTCGCCATCGCGGACGCCACGGCACTCACGGAGGCCGGCTATGTCGGAGAGGATGTCGAGAACATCCTCCTGAAGCTCATTCAGGCAGCCGATTACGATGTGGAGAAGGCCGAACGCGGCATCATCTACATCGATGAGATCGACAAGATCGCGCGTAAATCCGAGAATCCTTCAATCACCCGTGATGTTTCGGGCGAAGGTGTCCAGCAGGCACTCCTGAAGATCCTCGAAGGCACGACGGCTTCGGTTCCGCCGCAGGGCGGCCGCAAGCATCCGCATCAGGAGCTCATCCAGATCGATACGACGAACATCCTGTTCATCTGCGGCGGTGCTTTTGACGGCATCGACAAGATCATCGAATCGCGTCTCGGACAGAAACAGATGGGCTTTGGCGCTCCCATCAAGTCGAAGCGTCAGAGGAACATCGGCGACACGCTGCGCAAGGTGCTGCCGGAAGACCTCTTGAAATGCGGGCTCATTCCGGAGTTCATCGGCCGCCTGCCGGTCGTCGTGACGCTCGATGCGCTCGATGAACAGGCGCTGGTCAACATCCTGACCGAGCCGAAAAACGCGCTCGTCAAGCAGTATCAAAAGCTGCTGGAGATGGACGGCGTCAAGCTGACATTCGACGATGATGCCCTGCGTCAGATTGCCAAAGAGGCACTCAAGCGCAAGACGGGGGCCCGCGGCCTGCGTTCCATCATCGAAGGCATCATGCGCAATGTGATGTATGAGGTCCCTTCGATTGAAGGTGTGACGTCCTGCCGGGTGACGAAGGATGTCGTCACGACAAAGAAAGACCCGGTCTTGACCATCGACAAGAAGGCCAAGGACGGCAAGGAAGTATCTGCTTGAGCAGATCACATAGACAAGGCGCTGCTGCGGCAGCGCCTTGTATTTTATAGATTTTTGACAACACAGGAAAGGGAGGGGTAATATGCCTGAGATGAAAACCCTGCCACTGCTCCCGCTGCGGGGCATGATGGTATTTCCCTATATGATCATCCATCTGGACGTTGGGCGCGAGCGTTCCATGGCAGCCCTCGAGCAGGCCATGGTCGAGGACCGCAAGATCATGCTGTCGGCACAGATTGACGCCGATACGGACCTGCCGGTGCGCGAAGACCTCTACGAGGTCGGCACGGTAGCGGAGGTCCGTCAGCTCATCAAGCTGCCGGGCGGCACGATCCGCGTGCTCGTCGAGGGTGAGAAGCGTGCGCGCATCATCACCTACCGCCAGCAGAAGCAGTATGATGAAGTCGAGGTCGAGGTCTACACGGACCCGATCGACTCCTCGATGCAGATGGAGGCCCTGACGCGGGCCGTCGTGCATGAATTCGAGGAATGGGTCAAGCTCTCGAAGAAGATCCCGGAAGAGACGCTCGTCTCCGTCGCCATCATCGACGACGCCGGCCGCCTGGCCGATCTCATCGCCAGCCACCTGAACCTCAAGCTCGAGACGCGCCAGGAACTGCTCTCCTGCATCGACGTCAAGGCACGCCTTGAAAAGCTCTACGAGGTCCTCGCGCGTGAACTCGTGATCCTGCGCATGGAGATGAAGATCAACGTCCAGGTGCGCAAGCAGATGGATAAAGTCCAGCGCGATTACTACCTGCGCGAACAGATCAAGGCCATCCGCAAGGAACTCGGTGAGCCGAATGACATGGAAGACGAAGTCGACGCCTATCGCGAAACGCTCAAGAAGGGCCATTACCCGGAGCGCGTGCACGAGGCCGTCGAGAAGGAGCTGCACCGTCTCGAGGGCATGAACAACATGAACGCTGAGACGAGCGTGATCCGCAACTACGTCGAATGGCTGCTCGAACTGCCCTGGGAGAAGGAATCGCGCGACAATGTCAATATCGAGAAAGCCTCGAAGATCCTCGACCACGACCATTACGGCCTCAAGAAGGTCAAGGACCGCATCCTCGATTACTTGGCTGTCCATCAGCTCGCCAAGGACAAGAGCGCACCCATCCTCTGCCTCGTCGGCCCGCCGGGCGTCGGCAAGACCTCGCTGGCCGCCTCGGTGGCCCGGGCGACCGGCCGCAAGTTCATCCGCGCCTCACTCGGCGGCGTGCGCGATGAGGCTGAGATTCGCGGGCATCGCCGCACCTACATCGGTGCCATGCCTGGGCGCATCATCGAGGGCATCCGCACGGCCGGCACGCGCAATCCGGTCTTCCTGCTCGATGAAGTCGATAAGCTCGTCATGGATTACAACGGCGATCCGTCGTCGGCCCTGCTGGAAGTGCTCGACCCCGCGCAGAATTCGACCTTCAGCGATCACTACATCGACATCCCGTTTGACCTCTCCAAGGTCTTCTGGATCGTCACGGCCAACGACCTCGGCAATATACCGCGTCCGCTGCGCGACCGCATGGAAATCATCATGCTGTCGAGCTATACGGAATACGAGAAGCTCGAGATTGCCAAGCGCTACCTCGTCGCACGCCAGCGCCGCGAAAACGGCCTTTCGGGCAAGGACATCCACTTCGGAGCCGGCGTCCTGCAGGCCATCATCGAAGGCTACACGCGTGAATCGGGCGTGCGCGAGCTCGAACGCCTCATCGGCCAGGTCTGCCGCAAATCCGCCCGCAGGATCGTCGAGGGGCAGAAGACGCCAATCCAGGTGACGAAGAAGAACCTCACGGATTTCCTCGGCCGCATCAAATTCCTCGAGACGAAGGCCGAGAAGAAGCCGCAGGTCGGCGTGGCGACGGGCATGGCCTGGACGGAGGTCGGCGGCGACATCCTGCCGACTGAGGTGACGGTGCTGCCGGGCAAGGGCAAGCTGATCCTCACGGGCCAGCTCGGCGATGTCATGCAGGAATCGGCACAGGCCGGCCTCTCCTACATCCGCAGCCGCGCGGCGAAACTCGGCCTCAAGCCGGATTTCTACGAGAAGGATGATATCCACATCCATCTGCCGGAGGGTGCCGTGCCGAAGGATGGCCCATCGGCCGGCATCACGATGGCGACGGCCATGATCTCGGCCCTGACGGGCCGCAAGGTCCGCAGCGATGTCGCCATGACAGGCGAGATTACGCTGCGCGGCAATGTGCTGCCCATCGGCGGCCTCAAGGAAAAGGTGCTGGCTGCTTATCGCGAGGGCATGAAGACCATCATCCTGCCGAAGGAGAACGAACGCGACCTCGAGGACATCCCTGAGAATGTCCGTACAAAACTTGAGTTCGTGCCTGTCGAGCATATGGACGAGGTGCTGAAGACGGCGCTCTGTCCGGAAGAAGCAAAGAAGTAAAGAAGTGAAGAGAGCCTTCTCCGCCGCTGCGGAGAGGGCTTTTTAGAGGAAAGGAAGTGACAGATATGGAAAAGGAATCTGCCAAGGAATCCGTCATCATCACGCAGGGCAAGTATGTGGCCTCTGCCGTCAAGAAGGAGCAGTATCCTGAAAAGGAACTGCCGGAAATCGTCTTCATCGGTCGTTCGAACGTCGGCAAATCCTCGCTCATCAACTCGCTGACGCGCGTGCGGGGGCTCGCACGCGTCTCGGGACAGCCGGGCAAGACGCAGACCATCAATTTCTTTGAGCTGACGGCCAAGCTCGATGGGGAGGAGGAGCGCAAGGCTTTCTATCTCGTCGACCTGCCGGGTTACGGCTACGCCAAGACGGGCAAGGAACGTCGCAAGATCTGGGCGAAATTCATCAATGAATACCTGCTGACCTCGCCGCGCCTGCAGTTTGTCTGCCAGCTCATCGATATCCGCCACGATCCGATGGCTTCCGATATCGAGATGTTTGAGTGGCTCGTCGCGCACAACATCCCCGTGCTCATCGTGGCGACCAAGGCCGACAAGATCGGCAAGAACGCACGTCAGAAGCAGATCGCGGCCATTCGCCGGACACTTGGCGTCAAGGAGCTCTCCATCCTGCCGTATTCTTCCCTGAAAAATGAAGGGCGTTCAGATTTACTTGACGTTATACGCGATGTTCTGGTACAATAAAGGTACAAAATTGTGAATGCGGTTCAGTTTTCGAGCAGGAGAACGGGCCGCATCGTCGTGTATCCTGTACCGAGCAGGAGTATCAAGGGAGAGAAGCGTCATGACAGAGCTGACGTCATTTGACAAAGCATTACTCAATCAGCTGCAGGGGAATCTGCCCGTCTGCAGCCGTCCCTTCGCGGCCCTGGCGGAAAAGCTGGGCACGGAGGAACAGGTCGTCATCGAGCGGCTGAACCATTTAAAGAAGGAAGGGTATCTGCGCCGCATCGGCACCTTCTTCAATTCCAATCAGCTGGGCTACAAGGGGACGCTCGTCGCCCTGCGCGTCGATCCGTCCTGCATGGAGGCGGTGGCTGAGGCCATCAACCGTTACCCCGGCGCCACGCATAATTACGAGCGCGAGGGCCGCTACAACCTCTGGTTCACGCTCCTGACGCCGGGCATGGACCGCGAGCAGAGGATCCTGTCGGAAGTCCGGGCCCTGCCCGGTGTTCACGGCATGCTGAACCTCAAGGCCAACAAGAAGTACAAGATCAATGTCCAGTTCAAGCTGGCTTGATGCAGACGAGGAAGGAATCGGGTCAAATCATGGCAGAAGATGTTGCAATGACAGAATTGGACAAGCAGATTGTCCGTGCCCTGCAGGGGGAGTTCCCGCTCGTGGCGGAACCCTACAAGGCGCTGGCCGACTCCATCGGCATCTCCGAGGAGCTTTTCCTCGAGCGCATCAGGGTGCTCGAGGCGGAACACAAGATCCGCAAGATGGGCGCTGTCCTGCGTCACCGCGAGGTCGGCTTTGCGTCAAATGTCCTCGTGGCCTGGCAGGTCGAGCCGCCTGAACGCCTCGATGAGGTCGCGGCAAAGATGGCGAAGAGCCCGTCCGTATCCCATTGCTACGACCGCAATACGGCGCCGGACTGGCCCTACAACCTCTACACGATGGTCCATGGCCACAGCCGCGAGGAATGTGAAGCCATCGTCAAGCGCCTGTCGGAAGAAACGGGCGTGACGAAGCGTGCGATGCTCTACTCCAAGAAGGAGTGGAAGAAGACTTCGATGCGTTATTTTACGGATTAATGCTCTCATAACCATATGCTTTACTCTTTTATACGGGAATGCTGCCGGTCATCGGCACATTCTCCTTTTTTTTATGACAACGATGTGTTAAAATGTAAAATATGTTCTGACTGAAAAGAGCAATGTCTATCATGAATTGGAATACGCATAAAGGTGGTAATATTATGGTATCGGAAAAGATGTATGAACTGGGGACGAAGAAATCGACCATCCGTACAATCTTTGAATTCGGCCGCAAGCGGGCTGCTGAGGTCGGCGAGGAGAATATCTTTGACTTCAGTCTGGGCAATCCGAATGTGCCAACGCCGGAATACGTCAAGGAGGCGGCCATCGACATTCTGACGAACATGCCGCCGGAGGCCGTGCACGGATACACGATCGCACCGGGCAACCCGCAGGCTCGGGAAGCGCTGGCCAAGAGCATCAACGAGCGTTTCGGCACGAAGTTCGACGGGCACAATCTCTTCCTGACGGCCGGCGCGGCAGCGGCCATCACAATCTGCTTCAAGGCTCTTTGCGAGGAAGGCGACGAATTCATCACGTTTGCGCCGTTCTTCCCGGAATACCGCTGTTTCGTGGAATCCGTGGGCGGCAAGCTTGTCGTTGTGCCGGCGAAGGTCGATGACTTCCAGATTCGCTTCGATGAATTCGAAAAGCGCCTGACGCCGCACACGAAGGCCGTCATCGTCAATTCGCCGAACAACCCAAGCGGTGCCGTTTACTCCGAGGCGACGATTCAGCGCCTGTCTGAGATTCTCGCAGCCAAAGAGCAGGAATACGGTCATCCGATTTTCATCATCTCCGATGAACCGTACCGCGAGATTGCCTATGAGGGCTATACGGTGCCGTACATCCCGAAGTATTACAAGAATACGCTCGTCTGCTATTCGTACAGCAAGTCGTTCTCGCTGCCGGGTGAACGCATCGGCTACATCGTTGTGCCGGACGAGGTTGCCGATTTCGGCGCCGTCTACGGTGCCATCGCCGGTGCCGCCCGCGTGCTGACGCACGTCAATGCGCCGTCACTCTGGCAGCTCGTCGTTGCACGCTGCGCCGGCCAGCCGTCGGATATCTCGACGTACGTCAAGAATGGCCAACTGCTCTATCAGGGCCTCATCGATGCCGGTTTTACGTGCGTGAAGCCGCAGGGTGCCTTCTACCTGTTCCCGAAGGCCCTCGAAGAGGATGATTACGCCTTCTGTGAGCGCGCGAAAAAATATGACCTCCTACTCGTGCCGGGCACGGACTTCGGCTGCCCCGGCTATTTCCGCGCGGCATACTGCATCAAGACTTCAACGATCGAGCGTTCGCTGCCGCTCTTCAAGAAGCTGGCCGCTGAATACCGCTGATGGCGGCTGCGATACCCAGATAACCATTGGACATATGAAAAAGCCGGCACGCCCCTGTGCCGGCTTTTTATGAGGAGAATCGATAGATGAAAGCAGTCATTGTCGGCGCGACCGGCGCCGTAGGCAGGGACCTTCTGGATCTCCTGCTCCGGGACAAACGTTACGATGAGGTGCGCACCTTTACGCGCCGTGAAGTACGGGCGGAAGACCCCGCCCACAAGCTCCGTTCCTACGTGGTGGATTTTGAGAAGCCTGAAGGCTGGCAGGACCTCGTCAAAGGCGACGTCATCTTCTCGGCGCTCGGCACCTCGCGCAAGCAGGCGGGCTCGACGGCAGCGCAGCGCCATGTGGACTACGACTACCAGATGATGTTCGCGCGTTTTGCCAAAAAATACGGCATCGCACATATGGTGCTCGTCTCTTCGGTCGGCGCGGACCCGTCCTCGCGCTTCTTCTACCTGCGGCTCAAGGGCGAAGTGGAACGCGATATGGAGGCCCTGGGATTTTCGGCGCTCACGATCATCGAGCCGCCGTCGCTCATCCGCAAGCATGCCAAGCGGCTCATGGAGACGGTTTCCGTCAAGGCCATCCAGGTCCTGAATGCCATTGGCCTCGTGAAGAACATGGCGCCCATCTCGACGAAAGTCGTCGCTTCGTGCATGGCCAATGTTGGCGCCGAAGAGAAACAGGGCGTGCAGCGCATCACCGGGCAGGAAATTCGCTCCTTTGCCTGATTCCATTTTGATTTTTTGACCACTTTGTGACCGAGTAACGGAGACAAAGTGGTCTTTCTGATACAATGAAGTCAACAAAGCAAGGAACGCGACAGCGGGAGGGATTGAAATGGCAAAGGAAACGGTAGCAAAAGACGTAGTAATCATCGGTGCGGGCATGGCCGGGCTGACGGCGGCGCTCTACGCAGGCCGCTCGAATCTCAGCACGATCGTGCTCGAGAATGAGCTTGTGGGCGGGCAGATCGCCAATGCCGCAGGCATTGAGAACTATCCGGGCTTCATGAGCGTCAAGGGCGGTGACCTCATGGCGACGGTACAGGCACAGGCCGAGGCCGTCGGCGTTGTGGTCGATGAATTTGACCTCGTGAAGCGCGTGGATCTCACGGCCGTCCCCAAGATCGTCGAGACGGAAGAACATATCTACGAGACCAAAACGGTCATCCTGGCCACGGGCATGAAGCGCCGCAAGATGCCGCTGCCGGAGGCTGCACGCTATGAGGATCGCGGCATCCATTACTGCGAACTCTGCGACGGCCATATGTATCAGGACAAGGTGATCGTCGTCATGGGTGGCGGCAATGCAGCCGTCGACGCGGCCAACTACCTGACGCGCTATGCGAAGAAGCTCTATCTCATCCACCGCTCGGATCTCCGGGCTGATGAAGTGTCCCAGAAACGCCTTTATGCCAATCCTGCCGTCACGGTCATGCTGCAGACGGAAATCACGGCGCTTGCCGGTGAGAACCGCCTCGAGGCCATTCAGGTCCTGCACAAAGATACGGGCAAGAGCGAGGAACTGCCGGCCGATGCGATTTTTGTCAACATCGGCGTCGTGCCGAATACCGAACTCTTCCGCGGGCAGATTCGCCTGACGGAGAGCGGCCGCATCCCTGCCGGCGAGGACTGCCGCACGGAAATCCCGGGCGTCTTCGCTGCCGGCGATGTGCGCGAGAAGGAAATCCGCCAGCTCACAACGGCCGCAGCCGACGGCACGACAGCTGCCCTGCTGGCCGAACGCTACATTCGTCAGCTTGAGGACTGAGCCGTTTCCCGTCCCTCCATGTAAAACGATTTGATTTCTGATAAGGAGTGTTCTCTTATGGTAAAAGTTTATTCGATCACGACCTGCCCCTGGTGCGATAAGGTCAAGAAATATCTCAAATCCCGTCATGTGGAGTTTGAGGAGCACAACATCGAGCTCAGCGACAAGGACCGCGATGAATGCTACAAGATCTCCGGCGACCTCGTCGTGCCGGTCACGACCGTCAACGGCAAGGATTTCGTCGTGAGCTTTGATAAAGCCAAGCTCGATGCCCTGCTCGGACTCTGATACCATATCTCTTCCTGTCACCGGCTGCTCGTCAGCCGGTTTTTCTGATGCTCAAAATTTTCAGTGCAAAAGATGTTCGGATACCGTATAATGGATAGAGCGTTACGAAAGCGAAAACATTTGCTCCATGGCAAGATGAGCAAGACGATAGAGGTAGAGGATATGAGCAGGATTTTCAGGGGACTTGGCAGGAAGCTCCGGGACCAGGCGGCTCAGGGCATTGTCGAGTATGCGCTGATACTGGCCTTCGTGGTCGGCGTGGCCGCGGCAATCTTTGCCAACGGCGGCCTGGCGGATGCCATTGGGGAGGCGTACTTCCAGGTATCGGAAGTCATCAGCAATGCAATCAATGGCTCCAACGAAGCCAAACAGCAGCGCATCCAGGACCGCTTGGACAAGGCTTTGCGCGAAGCCATCAAGAATGGCAATATCGTGATGGACTCAGGGGCATGGATTGAGATTGATGTTCAGCAAGACAAAAATAAAAAGGGGAATTATGTCGATGGCGGTTCAAGCGCAGCATCTCCAGGAAAGTCGTCTTCGGTAAAGGTCAAAGGGAAGGATTATATGGCTGCAGGCGGATTTGAAGGCCTCTGGCAGTCAACTTCACTCAAGATGTACGAAATGAACATCGAGCAGGAAAGCGGCTGGGCCGGTGTCCGTATCGTATCGAACGGCAATGGTTCCTATACATCGTATTATTATCGTGGCGATGCTTCTACGGTTCAAAATCAAAAGCAGAGCGGTATAGATTATACCAATACCAGCAGCATGAATACAGGCAACCGAATGGATGGTACACCCTTGAAGGTGTGGGAGGATACCTGGACGAAATAAACTCCTGTTTATCCGCAACATAATGATAACAGGAAGTGCTTGCTATTTTTTCACCCTTTTGCTACAATAAACAAGAACAAACACAATATGACGATTTCACTAGGGGAGCCGCTTGCGGCTGAGAGGATTTTCCGACCCTTGGAACCTGTTGGGGTAATACCTGCGTAGGGAAGTGACAAAAGCAAATTTTGCCGTCCGGTACGCCGGGCGGCTTTTATTTTTAGGAGGAATAGCCATGTCGACACAAATGCAGCAGGCCCGTGAAGGCCGCATCACCGATGCCATGAAGATCGTGGCCGAGGAAGAGAAGATTCCGGTGGAAACCATCCGCGAACGCGTGGCCAACGGCACGATTGCCATCTGCGCCAACATCAACCACAAGAACCTGCGCCCGCGCGGCGTCGGCGAGGGCCTGCGCGTCAAGGTCAACGCCAATATCGGCACGTCGAGCACCTTCCCGGACATCGAGCCGGAACTCGAGAAGCTTGACGAAGCCGTACGCTGCGGCGCCGATGCCGTCATGGACCTCTCGACGGGCAACAACATCGACCTTTCGCGCCAGCGCATCATCGAGCATTCACCCATCATGGTCGGCACCGTGCCGCTCTATCAGGCAACGGTGCGCTCCATCCGTGAACACGGCGCCGTTGTCGAGATGACGGATGACGACATCCTCGAGACGATCGAGCAGCAGGCCAAGGACGGCGCGGACTTCATGACGCTCCACTGCGGCGTCACGCGCAGCGCCATCGAGCGCATGCGCCGCCAGGGCCGCATCATGGACATCGTGAGCCGCGGCGGCTCCTTCATCGCCGGCTGGATGCTCCACAACGAGATGGAGAACCCGCTCTACGAGCATTACGACGATATCCTCGACATCTGCGAGAAATACGATGTGACTATCAGCCTAGGCGACGGCATGCGTCCGGGCTGCACGGCCGATGCTACGGACCGCGGCCAGCTCACGGAGCTCATCACGCTCGGCGAGCTCGTCGACCGCGCCTGGAAGCGCGGCGTCCAGGTCATGGTCGAGGGGCCGGGCCATGTTCCCTACGACCAGATTGAGGCGAACATGAAGCTGGAGAAACGCCTCTGCCGTCATGCGCCGTTCTACGTCCTCGGCCCCCTCGTCACGGATATTGCGCCGGGCTACGACCACATCACCGCAGCCATCGGCGGCACGCTCGCAGCCGTTTCGGGCGCGGATTTCCTCTGCTATGTGACGCCGGCGGAGCATCTGGCCCTGCCGACGATTGAGGATGTCCATGCTGGCGTCATCACGACGCGCATCGCCGCACATGCTGCTGACCTCGTGCGCGGCGTGCCCGGTGCGCGTGAATGGGACCGCGAGATGGCAAAGGCCCGCAAGGTGCTCGACTGGAACCGTCAGATGGAACTCGCCATCGACCCGGACCTTGCCAAGAAGAAACGCGGTGCGCGCAATCCGGCTGATGAAGGCGCCTGCTCGATGTGCGGCGATTACTGTGCCGTGGAGATCATCAACAAGTATTTTGACAAGCCGGACTGCCCGTGCCAGGACTGAGCAAGCGGAGCTTTTCAGGAAATTCTGCAAAAAACATCGGCAGGAAGAAGGATTTTGACCGCTCTGGCTCGAAATATTCCTTGTAAAATGAAATCAAACCTAGATTGGAGGTTTTATTATGGGGAAGATACAGAAAATCCTTGTACCGGTTGATGGTTCGGTCAATGGCTGCAAAGCAGTAGATGAGGCAATCTTCTTTGCGGAGAAGTGCAAGGCAGATCTCGACTTTGTCTATGTAGCCAGCAACATCAATAAGGACATCCCGAGTCATATCGTCTTCGACCGCATCTGGGAGAAACTGCCGGATGACATCAAGGCCTCGAAGCATGTCGAGACGGGCAATATCCCGAAGGCCATCCTGCGCGTGGCAGGTGAGGAGCACAGCGACCTCATCATCATGGGCAGCCGCGGCCTGGGGCTGTTCAAAGGCGCGCTGATCGGCAGCGTCAGTCAGAAGGTCGTCGAAGAATCGCCAATCCCGGTCATGGTCATCAAATGAGTTTGTGACAGCCGGCATCCATGTATGGGGCATAGGGCTGCCGCACGAAGCATTCGTGTTTCGTGCGGCAGTCTTTTTTTATGCACAAAAAGGGGGCACAGTCGCTGTATGTATATGTTTCTAACGGTTTTTGTAAAGGGCAGTTCTTGACAAACGGATTTTCCTATAGTATCATAAATATATTATAGTTAAACATACTTGTTTAGTATGTTTTAATCACCGATAGAAAGAAGAGGCGATCAGAATGGCAGGCCGTAAACTGCAGCCGGGGGAAATCCCAGCGCTTGCTATGGAATACATCCTTCATGGACTCAGGAACATCTGTTACGGGGAAATCATCCTCGTGGCTCAGGATGGCGTGCTCATGCAGGTGGAGTGGAATGAGAAACGGCGCCTCGATTGCTGGCAGGACGCCGGCGCAGGGACGTGCCCGTATTCGCCGGCGGCCCTGCAGGAGATTGCCGCTCGTATCCGCAAGGAATTCGGCCTGCTACAGTACGGCAAGCTCGTGCTCGTCATCCGTCATGGGCGGCTGCTGCAGATCGAACGCACGGAGAAGCAGCGCTTCACAGGTCTCGACGGCGAAGGCATCTGAGGCCGGCTGGTTTTCCAAAATCATAAAAAGGACTGCGGCATGGCAGTCCTTTTTTCGTATGAGACGGTTCCGTTTCAGTTTTTAGTGCTGTCGTCGCCGTGCGTCTTGCTGAGCCAGCGCGACGTCTTGAGGCGTTTCTGGGTTTCCTGGCGGTCCTTGTAGATATCCTCAATGACAAGCTTGCAGATGACGATGAATGGTACGGCGAGGAACATGCCGGCCGGGCCGAGCAGCTCACCGCCGAGCACGATGCCGAGGATGATAGCCACGGGATGCAGGTCGAGCGACTTGCCGATGAGCGTCGGATAGACGATGTTGTGGTTGAGCTGCGTCAGGATCAGGTAGAAGCCGGCCGTCTGGATGGCAATCCAGGGATCGACCGTGGCCGTCAGCAGGACACCGAAGGCCGAAGCGACAGTCGGGCCGAGCACCGGAACGAATTCGCTGATGCCCGACACCATGGCGAAGACCGACGCATACGGCAGGTCGCGCGCAGTGTAATAAATCAGGACAATCGTGGCCGTGATGGAGCAGATGACGAGCTGGCTGCAGATGTAGATGCGCAGCGAGGACAGGATGCGGTTGAAGAGCGCGAGCACGCGGCTGTAATCGCGCCGTGGGAACAGACTCGCGCAGTACGCCTTGATGTCGTCGCCGTCCTTCAGCAGGTAGAACGTCACGAAGAAGATGATGACCATGTCGATGAATTTATTGAAGATCGACAGCAAGATGGTCAGCGAGGACTTCAGGGCATCGACACTCGCTGTCTTGAGCTCCTCCCAGAGCTGGTCGAGCTCATTCGTCAGATAGGCATTGTTCTGCAGGAATGGTGCTTCCTGCAGCTTTTCGGTGATCTGTGGGAAATCGGTGACGAAGCGTGTAAACGTCGGGATGAAAGTGCTCGACACCAGCACGAGCAGCCCGGCGGCCACCAGCACGAAGCCGATGAGCACAATGGCTGCCGCAAGCCCGCGGTTCAGTTTATGCTCGAGCCGGTCGACGAGCGGCGTCAGGAGAAGCTGCAGGAGCATCGAGATAAAGATGATGAAGGCGAGCTGCGGCAGGAACCAGAACGTAGACAGAAGGATCGTGAAGGTGATGCCCAGCAGGATGGATGTTCGATAAGTCTTTAGGTGCATAGTACAGTTCCTTTTTTAAATACGGTATCAGCAGATGGATGGGCGGCCGCTGTGCGGGGCCGCAAGATGAGTCCATCAAAATTATATCACATCGTCACCTTGGGTAAAAGCAGGGGAAATGCCGCATGGCAGAAGCGGGTGAAAAAATGAATTTATTTTTAAAAAGTGTGTTGACAATATCCGCATAGTACCGTATAATAATATCTGTCGTTAAGCGAAACGACAAACAAAACACCTTCGGGGGCATAGCTCAGCTGGGAGAGCGCTTGCATGGCATGCAAGAGGTCAGGAGTTCGATCCTCCTTGTCTCCACCATTGAAAGCAAAGGACTGGAAAGAATCTTAATGATTCGAACCAGTCCTATTTTTGTGCTGCTTTGCATTATACTTTGCAAAAAGGTACAGCGCGAATATGGATAGGATTACAATTGACATATAAATTTTTATACAAATTGATTGTTTGAATAAAATATTATATAATAAAACAGGAAGAGGAAAAGGAAGGTGAATGCCATGCATCCGTTGTTGAAACGATATATTCCCCTGGCTGATATGCTGGCCTCTACATTTGGGGAGGATTGTGAAGTTGTTTTACATGATCTTGCCGTTCCGGAACATTCGGTGGTTTATGTAGCCAATGGCCAGGTGACGGGACGCTGTATCGGACAGGGGATTGAGCACCTGGTGCGAGAGGTCATGCAGGCGGACGGTCCCGAACAGGATTATGCAGTCAATGATTATTTTCATAAGCATGGCCATTTGATCCGTTCGTCTTCGCTGTTCATTCGCGATGACGAGGACTGTCTGATTGGAGCCATGTGCATCAATCTGGACACGACAAAGATCCAGCAGCAGATTGCGTTCTTGCAGTCCTTGATGCCCGCACCGCCGGCACCTTCGGCTGCACATGACGACAAAAAAGTCAGCCGGGTCGAGGATATGGTCATGTCGCTCGTGGATAATATCCTCGCTGGCTGCGATGTGAGATTGCTGACAAGGGAAGAACGAATGGAGAAGATACGCTTTATGCAGAAGCGAGGCATCTTTCAGGTGAAGGGCAGTATCGAGCAGGTCGCCAAGCGTCTGGGCATCACGAAAGTCACGGTTTACAGCTACCTAGACGAACTTCGCAAAAAAGAACAGACCGCAGGGCGTTAAATTTTTACCTTTGCTATATAATATTTTATATATAAAATATTTTTTTCTATCAGGAGGGCTGCTTTATGTATTATACCGATCTGGATACTCCGTCCTTGCTTATTGATGAGCAGAAATTGCGCAAAAATCTAGCGGATATGCAGGCGTATGCCGATGAACATCATGTGAACTTACGTCCGCATACAAAAACGCATAAGATGCCGGCCATTGCGCAGATGCAGATGGAGCAGGGGGCTTGCGGCATTGCTGTGGCAAAAGTGGGGGAAGCGGAAGAAATGGCGAAGGCCGGCTTGCGCGATATCCTGATTGCCAACGAAATCGTGGGCGTGCTGAAATGGAAGCGTATTGCAGCACTGGCGAAAGCAGGATGCCAGATTTCTTTTGGAGTAGATGCGCCTTGTCAGGTGACCGGAGCAGAAGCTGTCTTTGCAGAAGCCGGTGTGACGGTTTCCGTTCAAATCGAGATAGAGGTCGGAGAAGAACGTTCTGGGATTATCGATGACAAGGATTTTCTGGCTCTGCTGGCCACCATCCGCTCTTGTCCGCATATTCGGTTTAAAGGGCTGTTTTCTCATGATGGCAATACGTATCGGGCAAAAGACCTGGACGAATGTAAGGCACTAGCGGCAAGCGCGCAGAAGCGGACGGTGTATTTTGCCGATCTGGCGCATGAACAGGGCATGGATTGCGAGGTCGTCAGCTACGGTGCGACGCCGACGTTCATGAATCATATTGATATCCTGCCCGGCATTACCGAACTTCGTCCTGGCACATATGTCTTGATGGATGCAGCGCAGGGAAATGCGATCCAGGACTGGTCGCGTTGTGCGGCGACCGTGCTGGCTACCGTAATAAGCAAGCCGACGGCTGTACGCACTATCTTGGATGTTGGTGCCAAGGGGTTGACAAAGGAAACGCGCACTGAGGGAATCTGTTCCACGAAAGGCATGGGGATCCTGTATGAATACCCCGAGGTTTCCATTGATGCTTTGTTTGATGAACATGCCATCATCCTCAATCGTGATTTTCATGATCGTGTCGAGATTGGCGACAAGGTACGCATCATTCCCGTCCATATCTGTCCAGTCTGCAATCTATACGATGAAGCGGCCTTGCTTGATGGTGAGGAGGTCAAAGCAATCCTGCCCATTTCCTGCCGTGGAAAAATCCAGTAACCCCAAGCTGGCAGAATAAAGCAAGCGTGGATCATGGTAACGGAGGTCAATATCATGAAATTTATTGAAAAGCCTGAGGGTTCTAGGAATAAAGGTCATTATTCTCCTGGTGTCATCATGAACAACATCTTATATGTGTCCGGGCAACTGCCGCTTGAGCCGGCAACAGGGCGTGTGGTGGCAGGAGACGTGCAGGCCCAGACAAAATGTGCCTTGCAGCATGTGGAAGCCGTATTGGAACGCGCCGGATGCAGTAAAGAAGATGTAGGTCTTTGCCGGATTTATCTGGCAGATATATCACTGTGGGACCAGGTCAACGCTGTTTATGCGGATTTCTTTGGCTCGCATATGCCGGCCCGCGTCGTGGTTCCTACCCGCACGCTCCATTTTGGTGCGCTTGTCGAGATTGAAGCCATGGCGGAACTACCTGATGAAAATCGTTGAGGAGGGTTAGTGATGAAATTCGTTTGTACGGTCTGCGGACACGAAGAAGACACGGATACTCGTAAACCCAAATGTGATTGTGGCGGACTTTGGGAACTATCCTACACACCACCTAAATTTTCTTTGGCGGAGGTTGACCGGGATACCTGGAGCATATTCCGTTATCGGAAGTTCATGGCCATGGCAGATGATACCTGGCGGGACATTACTTTAGGAGAGGGTATGACGCCGATTATACCGTTCCGGGATGGTGTTTGGCTCAAGATGGACTACTTCATGCCGACGCTTTCCTTCAAGGATCGCGGTGCTGCGGTACTGATTGCCCATGCCAAATCCATCGGCGTCAAGCGCGTGATTCAGGATAGCAGTGGCAATGCGGGCAATAGCGTAGCCGCTTACTGTGGGAGAGCCGGCATTGCCTGTGATATTTTTGTGCCGGAAGGGACATCAGATAAAAAAATCCGTATGATTGAGGCACATGGGGCAACGGCACATATCATTCCAGGAAATCGCGATCACTGTGCAGATGTTTGCCGCACAACAGCGCGCGAGGAACACCTTTATTATGCGAATCATGTATATAACCCGTTTTTTTATGAAGGAACCAAGACATATATCTACGAAACATACGAGCAGCTGCATCGTATCCCCAAACATATTTTTATTCCAGTGGGCAATGGTACCTTGTTCCTGGGCATTGTCAAAGGGCTGGAACATCTATTGCAAAGCGGAGTCATTGCGCAGATGCCACAACTTTACCTTGTTCAGAGTGAGCGCTGTCAGCCGTTGCTCAAGGCCATGGAACAACATGCTCTGCAAATCCATCCGGAGAAGCCCGCTGCTACCATGGCAGAAGGCATTGCGATTGGACTGCCTATGCGCGGCACTGAGATCTTATCCTATGCGTATCGTTATGGTGTCAAAGGCGTGGCCATCCCCGAGGAAAAAATCCTTTCTGCGCGCAGCATGCTGGCCAGACAGGGAATTTACTGTGAACACACGACGGCTGCCGTTTACGCGGGGTATGAAGCGTATTGCCGGGCGCATGGCCCAGTTTCGGATGTGCTGATTTCCATGTGCGGCGCCGGGCTTAAATCGGATCATGGCTGAGGGAAATAGGGGGCGTTTACCGCTTCTTGTGCAGTTTTATCTGCTCCATGTCGTGGTAGAAGCCCTTGATGGTATCCTCAATGACTTCCTGGAAATCGTCATCGTTGAATTCGACGAAATCGTGGCGGCCGGCGAAGACGCGCTGGAGCTTGGCCCGATAATTCATGACATAGCGGCAGTTCTCGCCGCCGCGCTTGAGCGCTGTGTTGCAGTCGGCAATGGCCTTGCGCGTGGAACCACGGAAGCCTTTGGCGATGGACCGCACGTAATAGGCAGGCCAGTAACGGCCGTTCAGGCGCAAGGCCTGGTCGGCCAGGGCCTCGGCGCCGTAATAGTCCCGTGTGGAAAGCGTCTGCAAGGCCTCGATGGTGTAGTAAAGGGGGTCATTGGGCGCAATCTCCATGGCTTTGTCCAGGTCGCGCTGGAACTGCGCGGAGCCGTTGTACAGGTCGAGCAGCGCCATGCGTCCGTAGATATCGGCCGGGACAATGCCGTTGCGCTGATTGGCAAAATCGGCGAATTCCTTGTGGATTACAGCGGCATACTGCGGATTCTGGCGGAATTTCTGCAATTCCTCGTTCACGAGGAGCGACGCATAGGGATCATTGCCGGATTTCTGCATTTTCCGGTTCAGGTTATCGCGGTTCTTTTCCTTTTCCTGTGCCAGCTGCGTCTGGAGGTCCTTAATCTTGTCATTGGCGTCGATGCGCTTCTGGAAATCCGCATCGTCAATGGTGGCCTCAATCGACGCATGGATGACGAGCGTGTTGTTGCGGTAATCCTGCGTGTACTGGCAGTCCTTGACCTGCATGGTCTGGATGCTGATGACTTCCACCTGATCATCCGTCAGCTTCAGATTCCTGATTTTCGAGTAAGAGCGCACGTAAACACCGGCTTGTTCCGCAGCGTTGCGCATGGCGTCTTTGCGGGCGCCTTCCTTGGCTGCGGCGATGCTGTCGTTTTCGCCCATCTGGTAGACACCCGTCGCCTGTATGGTCTGCGTCCTGGCCAAAGCCATGGGGGAGCTGAGCAGCAGGCTGCAGCAGAGCAGCGCGCCGCATTTTGTTTTCGATAGCATGAGGAGACACTTCCTTATCCCAATATACGTCAATTATATCACATCCATTCGACAACAGCAGGGATGATGGATTTTATAAGCCGTAAGCTGCGAATCTGTGTTAAAATACAGGTAGGAAAAAGATGTTGGAGGTGTTTTTATGGACAAGTTGTATTTCACCATTACGGGAACGAAATATCGCTTTGGCACGGCATTCATGAAGCCGGAGATGAAAGTCACATTGAAAAAAGAACCCGACAACGAATACGATCCAGAAGCCATCTGCGTAAGCATGGAGGGATTGGGCAAGGTCGGCTATGTCGCCAATAGTCCTCATACAATACAGGGGAAAAGCCTGAGTGCCGGCAGATTGTACGATAAAATCGGCGATGAGGCAAACGGAACCATCCTGTACGTGCTGCCAGAAGGCGTTCTGTGTGCAGTTGATGAAGCGTCCATTCTGCATAGGGAAGAGCTCGGTCGGGATTGACCTTCTCCGATGAATGAACAACAAATTAGGGTAGTATGATTGTAGGCATTACTGCTTTCAACATCTAGATAAAGAATAATCAGAAGAATATTTATATTTTGATTTAATTCCCTCCAATAACTATCGTATAATAATAGTTATTGGAGGGAATATTATGATACAGACAATAGAGGTTTTGTTATTCCAATAGGGGCCATTTTATGTGCCGTTTGCTTCGGCGCTTTCTGCGTATGGTATGATCCCGGAAGGTGTCTATGACCGTACTTCTACCACGCAGCATCGGATGTTCTACGGCTGGCCGGGACCGGAGTACTGGCAGACGGCAGATTGAGAGGGGGCAAATATAAAAAGCGGCTGGTATGTCGTCTTGGAACCGACCATTTTATCTTATGAACGGAGTATCATGATAAATGGCAATGAAATTACAGGAGTTCTTGTCAAAGGAGTGATGATGAACATTATGTTTCGGGAAGCAATGATCAAATTTCTCATAGTCTTGCTGTTGCCACCTGGCCTCTTTTGCGTTACGGTCTGGGCTATTATTAAGCGAGCGTGTGGCCAGGACTTGCATTGGCATCGATTCGGGATACACATTGATGTAACGTGGCAATGAGAACGCGTTGTATTGACGGGAGGCGATAGTATGTGGCGAGCAAAGCTGCAGTTTGAAATCTATCGGTTTCAGGATGATGACGGCAACGTCATCTTGAAAGCTGTGAATCGAAACTATGCGCAATTCCTTTTGCAGGCATTCCGTGATGCTGGACTGGACGTGGATGCTGGTTTGTTCCTGGACGCAGAGAATACGCTGCGCCTGCGCTGTTTGCCGGAGCCTGCCCGCATGTATTTTCAACAGGAACAGCGGGAACACCGGGTGGACTGGTACAGGGTCCTGATGGCTGATATGAAAGAGTGCCTGGCATCGGACCGTTTTGAGGATGAGGAGACGATGGCAGCGGCTTACGAGCGTTTGTTTCCAAAAGAATACTGGCCGTATTTTGAAGTCATGGTGCGTTATGCGTATCGTCGTTTTTATCGCGGCATCACAGCAGGAACGTCATGGCAGCAGGACTTTTATGATATGACGAACGGGCGGTGCCTGCGTATCTGCCGCTGTTATGATGAGGTTTGTCAATCTTTGCTCGAGCAGGCCTGGCAGAAGGAATATCCTCATGGCAGCTTTGCCTGGCTGGATACTTCGACGAATGATACGGCTCTGCAGGACGAGCAGATGCTCGCGCTCATCCTGCCAGGCGAAGATGAGCGGGCGAAGGAGTTTTATCAGGAATTGCTCCGCTGGGTACAGAAAAACAAAAAGAAGTACCATTCAATCCTGTCATTGCAATCGGCCTTTGATGAGCAGGCCGCTATCCTTGCGTATGACTTGGATTTTCCTGATTTTAACGCTGTTGCTGCGAAAGCCTGGATGCGGATTTTTGCCTTATATCAGGAAAAACAGAATGAGGAGAAAGTCCATCATGTACGCACATCCAAATTACGGGAACAGCTGGAGCATTATTTTAACGTGACGGATCCTGGCATATATCAGCCGGCGAAGACTCCGGATTCTGGGGCCTTGCCTAAGCCAGTCGTGAAAAAGGAAAAAGAAAAGGAAGAGGATGCAATGCCGCAAACGTTTGGTCAGCGCCGCTATTATGCCGTGGCTCGGGGGAAAGTTTGCGGGATTTTCCTGAATGAGGAATTTTACCAGCAGGCTTTGGGCAAAGGTGAGGACTGTGTCAGTGAGATTTTCTATTCGTACAAAGAGGCCAAACGCTGGCTGCGTGAAAAGCGTGAAGAGCTGCGGGCAGACAGAAAAGAAGCTGCTGCCGGGACGCGTGTGCAGCAGTCGCTGCTGGATATCGCGCCGGTTCCCCAAAGAGCGGACGGGGAAGCCGCACTGACGAAGAAGAACATCAGCAGTGACAGGCAGCAGTATCTCTTGGATATCCTTGCGGATATGCCGCTGGGCTCCGAGATTCTGCCTGATGATCGGTACTTGCCGAAAAATGGAACGGCCATGCGGCAGGAGACGCGCGATTTCCTTGCGCATGCCCGTCAGCAGGGCGTCGCGGTCATGGCACGGCTTCAATATTTTGCCAGCCGGAATGACGATGCCAGGCATTCTTCCAAGCAGCTGGCGACGGCATTCCGCAAAGAGAAACAGATCCCGGCGAGCTACAAGCTGCTGCTGCAGGACCTCTTTGCGCAGTTGAATCCATCTCCTGCAGGAAAAGGAGAGGTTCCTGCTATGAAAAAGGAGAAGGAGGATCAGACGGACGCGGAAGAGCAGGCCTTTCTTGAACAGCTGGCGGCAGACCGGACGTATTTCCTGACACTTGCGAGTGACGCGGATGAAGCCGTGAGCCAGGCGGATGCCATGCGCGCGTATGAAGTGTCGCGTCATTGCCCGCTGCGGACGGCAGCGGATGCGTATTTGTTTGCCGCTTCCTTTTCGCTGCTGTTCGCGTATAACGGGCGGCCGCGGCAGCTCCCGCGCTACATGACCTGTATGCTCAACCGTTTGAAGACGGCGCGCTGTATGCGGACGCATGAAGCCATTTACATGTATCGTCAGGATTTTTGCTATGTGGTGGTTTACGGCCTGCGGTTCTGCATTGCCCCGGTCGATCCGGATGATGCGTTTTCTCCACTGGCAGATTTGCTGGCGCAGAGCGAGAAGCTGGATGTCAGTGCATTCCCGCTTCATGTCTGGCAGCGTGCGTTGGCCTGCCAGAAGGCTTGTGGAAACAGCATGGTGACGCAGAACATCGAAACGGCTCTCATCCGGCTGAACGATTTTATCGCGCAGGGGCGCGTCAGTTTGAATGAGAGCGGCTTCCAGTATCTCTGGCAGCCGGATCCACAATTTCGCACGCGGGCGCAGCAGCTGCTGCCGTATCTCGTGTGCGATGCGACGGACCATTCTGTGCTCGGCTGGTTCCGCTGCCGACAGGAAGCGGAGCTCTTCCGGCAGGTGCTCTGCATTTGCCTGCCCGCCAAGCATTGTGATGTCTTGGATGCGGCGGATTATCGCGTTTCGCGGCCTCCATCTTATGGTGTGTATGAGACGAGGGGACAAAGACATCTTCTGATGGCTGCAACACTTGGAGAAGATACCGCCCAGCAGATCCGGGCGGCCTTCAAGATACAGCGCAAGAACCGGGGTTATCGTGTGATCCTGCTCGACCAGGAACGCGAAGCGGCGATTGAAGCGTATTATACCTGTTTTTCCAATGATTTTCTGCATTTGCCGGGGTTCCTTGATGTGAGCCGCAGCCTTTATGAGGAGCTCTATGATTTCGTGTCCGAGCAGGAGCCGAGGCTGGTGAGCGAGCAGTCTGTGCCGGTACTGACAGAACAGTACCGTTCCCTGCTGACGGCTTCTGATCAAGAGGACTGGCCACAGGAAATCGAGGCACTTCTGACGGCTATTGTAAAGCGTGTCCGCTATGAGCGAAATTATAAGCCAGTCCCGTTCACACCTGGACTTGCGGAGAAGGAAACGTGGAGAGCGCAGGCGCGTGCACGCTTCTTTGCCAGCACGGACTCGGCAGATGCGGAGCAGGATGCTGCGAGCGAGCCAAATTCGGCAGCAGAACTTTTGGATGTGCCGGCGGAGCCGGCGCGCGGCAATTCCGGACAGATCGGACAGATTGAACAGACTGAACAGGCTGAGCGGCAGGATGAGTCCGTCTCGAATCCCGCTCTGTCCGTTTTTCGCGGCATCCAGTTTGACAAGCATATTTTCCGTCATGTACCGGCTGCGTATCAGGAGCGGTTCCGGCGGACGTTTGCGAAGCGTCTCATCAAGATGCAGAAGATCTTTTCCGGAGAAGCCCGGGCGGCCGGCAACGATTTCAAGTTCGTGGCAGGCAGGAATAAACGGCGTGTCTTCAAGCGGCGCGTCGGAGATCATCGTCTCAGCATGGTCTATAAAGACGGCATCCTGACGCTCCTGGCTCTGAGCAGCCACGACCGGCAGATGGCGGATATCCGCAAACTTAAGGGCAAGAGCATCGGCTATGTCTACTATGATACGGCGGACTTCCTGCGGCAGCTCTCTTCCTGGCCGGAGCAGGGCAGGAAACACCATCTGTCGTTTGGGGATTATCTGGCGACGCCGACGCATTTTGTCTTCGACGACGATCAGAAAGCGGCGATGGAGAGCGCCAAACGTGCTGAGAATCTCTCGGTCATCGGCAATGCCGGCGCGGGCAAGTCGGTCATCGGGCTCAAGTGGCTGCGCCAGGAGCTGCGGCAGCCGCATCACGATGCGCTTTATCTGACGATGTCGGAGAATCTCGTCTACACGCTGTCGTTTGAGTTCGAGAAGGAACAGCTTGAGGACGGCAAGGTCCTGCCTTCCAAGGCTGAGATCCGCACGACGTTTGATTTTCTGCGGGCGGCAGTCAAGGCCATCCATCCGGAAATCCCCGAAACGCAGCTCTTGAACGCGGCGCAGAGCTACGAGGCCTTTTCCGCTTTCTGGGCCGAGCATGTCGATTGGACGCAGTTCTGGCATCGCAAGGACCCAGACTTTGCCCGGCAGACGGAAGAGATGACGCGGCTCGCGGCTTGGCGGGAGATTCACGGTATCATCAAGGGGGCCGTGCCGGAGGATATCGATTACGGGCGGCTCCGGAAAATACGGGAGGCCTTGTCTCCTGCGGAGTATCAGGACCGGTTGCGCCGGGAGAAGAAGGCCAGCCGGAGCACGGTGCTCTGGGAGACGACGCTCTACCGCGTCTATGAGAGGTATCAGCAGTATCTGCACCGCCATCATCTCTTTGACGACAACGACATGGCCCGGCTGCTGCTTAAGAATACGAAGCACCTCGAGCGTCAATACGGAGCTGTTTTCGTGGATGAATGCCAGGATCTCACACAGAGGGAGCTGCTGGCCATCTTTCATCTGCTCAGCGGCACGCGCCATAAGCGCATGGCTTCTGACCGCTGCCAGATGGTGCAGCCGACGTATTTTGACGAGGGCTGGATGCGCACGACTTCGAACGCGTATGACCGGGCACAGGGACATCATGTGGAGGCCTATGGGCTCCGGCCGCGCTTTTTGCATTACAATTATCGCTCGAGCCGCAGCATCATCGACTTCCAGAATTATCTGGTCCGGTATTTCCGCACGGCAGGACTTTTGACGCTGCGTCAGGACGAGATGCATGAAATCACGGTGCCGCCCATGACCATGCAGGGCATGCGGCCCGTCTGGGTGGCCGCCGGCGAGAAGAACCGGCGGCTCCTGATTGATGAGCTCTGGCGCAAGACGCCGCAGAGTGATCTGCAGACCATCTTTGCCTTTGAGGGGGCCCGCGGCAGGCAGGATTTCCCGCTGACGGAGGAGGATGCCGTGACCGATATCCTCCACTGCAAGGGCATGGAGTATCCTTCGGTGCTGCTCTACGATGTGCTTTCGGAGACGGGAGGCAATCCGGCGATGGCATGGAAGTATTTCTATGTCGGCGCCACGCGCAGCAATGCCTGCCTGATCATCTATGAGGATGAGGCTGTTCCGGGCACGACAATCTATGAGTTCCTCGAAGATGCTGTCTGTGAAGGCCTCATCGATTATGCGGATAACCTCACGGGCAAGGCGGATTATGGTGAAATGACCTGGCTCGGCTATCTGTATCAGGGCGTCCGCGAGAATGTGGCGGAAAACCGGCTGGAGACGGCCGAGCATGCCCTGAATTTCGGTCAGTACGACCTGGCCCTGCGTATTTACGAGGCCGAAGGACGCGACGCCAATATGATTGCCTATTGCCGCGGCCGCCTGCTCGAAAGCCGCGGGGCGTATGCCGCGGCCCTGCGGGCGTATGCGGGGATCGCTGCCGACTGGTCGGATCATGGCCGCACGCGCTGTCATGCACCGGAAACGATGATGGCGCGCCCGGATATCGCCGGCGGTGAATTTCTGGCGGCCTACGCGCTTACCGGCAGGGCCGGCAAGGATTTCATCACCGCAGCGCAGCAGGCCTGGCGCTATAAATACGGCATGGGCGAGGAGCAGGGCAGCAAGGATGCCGCGAACTTCTATGAGGCCCTGTTCGAAGGCCTCCGGGTGTATCCATGGCTGCAGACATCCCTCGCTGGCTGGGCGGCCAATGCCGCGCAGCGGATCCAGTCGGATTACCGGCAGGTGCATCAGGCCGTCTGTCAGTGGCCGCTGCATGAAGCAGAATAAGAGAAAGGAAATGCCATATGTCAATGGATTTGGACAGCAAAGAAGAACTCAGCCGCGTCTGCGAAACAATTATCGGCTATCAGAAGGGGCTGGAGGACATTGAGAAATACATCAGCCGACTCAATCAGTATGTATCTGGACTCGATGCGGATCTCAAGGCATCTGACCCCGCGGGAACATTTGCCGCCTATGGGCAATCGCTTGAAGAACTGCAGAAACAGGTCGAGGCAGTCAAGGCCTTGACGGAAGCGATGCGCGACGGCCAGCACGGGCTCATCGCCGAGTCGCGCGTCATCAGCCGTTTCAACGAGCGCGTCGAGCGCTTCGAACTCGCCATGAAATCCTTCAACCAGCGTGTAGACAGCCTGAGCCAGAAGCTCTACAACAAGGATTTCAACAATGCCATCAAGGCAATGCACACCATCGCGGAGGACAGCCGGCAGTCGGCGACATATGAATACCGTCATGTGACCGATCACGACTATGAGATCCTTCGGCATGAATACGAATCGTCGCTGCAAAAATGCCGGCAGAAGGGCGTGGTCAGGCGGTATCTCGCCGCGATGACCGAAGCCCTTGTCGATACGCGGCTCAAGCGGGAAGAGTTTGAATCCCTGCAGCGCCTGACCGAAAAAATGCTGCACAGCGACAGCAGGGCACTGAAGGCGTTCCTGCAGGATGTGCAGCAGGAATGAGAAGATAAAATGGCAGCAGCCTGCAGGAAACGCAGGCTGCTGCCATTTTGGTCAGCGGTTCTTGTGCATGACGTATTTGTCGGTGGCGATGTCGAGCATCTCCTGCCAGGAGGAAAATTTCGTGCTTTTCCTGACCCAGGCATCCATCTGCTCCTCGGGCAGAGCCTCGAAATCGCGCTGGCTTTCAATGCCGAATCTGCCGCCTTGCAGGAATTTCTCGAAGGTGCGGAATTTCGTATAGCGGCGCATGAAGGAGGTGTTGAAGACCTCGTCGAAGTCCACGAGTTCCGGCGTGGTCTGGTGCGGGAGCTTATAGTAACCGGTGATCTTGATTGACACGATGATCCTTCTTTCTGATGTTCGGATGTTCGGATGTTCGGATGCAATGCGGAAAACGTTATCATGATCATTGTATCAGAAGTGGCGCATTTCCGCCATTCGCAGACTATGACGGACTGAAAGAGAGAATGAGTCTCTCAAAAGGATTTGACAGTTGTCCGGAAATCATGTAGGCTTAGATTGTATTACTGGATATTCTGTATCCATACCATTCTATACGATTTGATTTTGGAGGGACAGCTTATGAAAAAATCAGCACTGCTGACGGCGGCAATGCTCCTCGTCAGTTCTTCCTGCGCCCTGGCGGCGCCAATCAATCAGATGGCCAATCATGAGACGGCCGTCGGTGTTGGCACGAAAGAGAGCTACATCGAGCATAAAGTCGCGAACAAGGCCACGGTTGGCTTCCAGTATGCAGACCGCGATGAGAAGGGCGACCACAAGGACGCCTATCTGCAGTATGATGTCGTTGGTTCCGAGCTCAAGGTAATCGGTGGTTACCGTTGGAATCTGCCGAACGATAAGGACAATGCCTTTGCCGGTGTTGCAGTCAGCACGCCGAAGATCATGGGCTTTGATGCTTATGCATCGTACGTGTCAGGCAAGGATTTCAATGAGACGCAGGTCGGTGTCAACAAGAACTTACTGCTCAACGTTGATCTCAACGTCAATTATCATAACTTCAAGCCCGATGAGGGCAGCCGTGAAAATGGCGTCGGTGTCGGCGTGACGGTGAAGTTCTGAGTACTTTGGCGACCAGGTCCGGTCTTCATTCCGTGAGGATGGTGGAGGACGGGAAAAGCCGCCGCGTGAAGCAGATGATCTGCTCCGCGCGGCGGCTTTTTGCAAGGCTGGTCTAAGGTGCCGGCTTACTCGGCATCGAAGAGCGGCAGCGGCTGGAGGTAAATGATGTCCTCGCGCTGGGCGGCATCGCCTTCGGCGAGCACGCAGGCCTGGCCGATGACATGGCCGCCGGCCTTTTCCGTCAGCTCGACGAGGGCTTTCATCGAGCCACCCGTGCTGATGACATCGTCGAGCAGCAGGACGTTATGCCCTTTGACGCGCTCGATGTCAGCGCCATCGAGGCAAAGCTTCTGCGTGCCCTTGGTCGTGATGGAGACATCCTCGACCCAGAGGGCATTTTCCATATAGGCTTTGACGGATTTGCGGGCCACGATGTAGCGGTCCATGCCGAGCTCGCGCGCCAGTTCTTCGGCGAGCGGGATGCCCTTGGTTTCAGCCGTCAGGATGTAGTCCGTGCCGGCGGGAATCTTTTTGGCGAGTTCGTGAGCGCAGGCACGCGTCAGGCTCACGTCGCCGAGCATGACAAAGCCGGCGATTGCGAGCTTGTCATTGATGTTGAGTACCGGCAGGTCGCGCTTGCAGCCTGCGATGTTTAACGTATAGAATCTATCTGCCATGTTGCACCTCTCCGTAATGGTATACCTTCATTATACTATGATTAGATGGGAGGTGCAATTGTGTTCAATCAGGCAGGAATGTAGAAATCAGAAAGGAAGAGGAAAAATGGAAACCCATCAGGAAGAATCATTCAGCGAGGAGCAGCGTGCCGTGGAGGAAATCACGCATATGCTGCTGCATGCTCTGACGGAGGATGGCATCGGCGAGCAGCTCGACGCGGCCAGATCCCAGCAGGAAGTCTACGACGTGCTGAAGACCCTGCCGTACTTCACGCTCACGATGGACGAATTCCGCATCGGCATCGAGGCCCTGCGCCAGCAGCAGGCTGAGATCCATCAGCACGAGGATTGATTCCGGGCATACGAAAGCCGCAGCGATGAGAGGCTGCGGCTTTTTCGTATGCCATTGTTCAGGCAAGGGCACCGGCAGACGGCTCAGAGTTTTTTCTCTGTCAGCACGAGCTCGAGGGCGTTGAACACATCGTCGATGTCCTGCTCGGTGATGACGAGCGGCGGCTGGAAGGCCATGACGTTGCGGGCAACGCCGTTCTTGCCGATGATGAAGCCGCGGTCCTTGAGCGTTTCGAGTACATCGTCGAGTTCCTCGGCGGCCGGGCTCTTGTCCGCGTGGACGAATTCCGCGCCGGTCATGAGGCCGAGGCCGCGGATGTCGCCGATGATCGGATGCTTCTTCTGGAGCTCGCGCAGGCCGGCGCGCAGCTGCTCGCCGCGGGCTGCTGCGTTATCGGCGAGATGGTGGCTCTCGATATAGTCGAGGACGGCGAGGCCGGCCGCCGTGGAGACGGGGTTGCCGCCGAGCGTTGAGGCACCCGGCTTCGTGTAGGTATCGGCAATCTTGGCCGTTGCGATGAAGGCCGAGATCGGTGCGCCGTTGCCGAGCGCCTTGGCGACGGCCATGATGTCCGGCGCCACATCGAAATTCTCGATGGCGAACATCTTGCCCGTGCGCGCAAAGCCCGTCTGGACTTCGTCGGCGATGAAGAGGGTGCCGTGGGCGGCGAGGATTTCCTTGACGCGCTTATGGTATCCTTTCGGCGGCACGATGATGCCGGCATTGCCCTGAATCGTCTCGGCGATGAAGGCGCCGGGTCGGCCGCTCGTGGAGGTGGCGATGACATCCTCGATGGCGTTGGCGCAGGCGAGGTCACATTCCGGATAGCGCTTGTTGAGCGGGCAGCGGTAGCAGTAGGGGTTCGGCGCGAAGTGGATGCCGCCGACAGGCTCCGGATCCGTGCGCCACATGCCGATGCCCGTGACGCTCATGCCGAGCTTCGTGCGGCCGTGCAGGCCGTTGCGCAGCGCGATGATCTCACTGTTCTTCGTGTAGATGGAGGCGAGCAGCAGGGCACCTTCCGTCGCCTCGGATCCCGTGGAGCAGAAGAAGGTCTTCTGCAGGTCGCCCGGGGTCACTTCCGCGAGGCGCTCCGCCAGGTTGACGAAATTCTCCGTCAGGTAGATGTTGCAGACATGCTGCAGGGTTTCCACCTGCTCGACGACTTTCTTCGTGATCGCCGGGTTGCAGTGGCCGCAGTTCATGACCGAGACACCGGCGAAGCAGTCGAGGTATTTCCTGCCTTCACTGTCGTACAGATACTGCATGGAGCCTTTGACGAGCTCCATCGGCTTCTTGTAGAAATGGCCGAGGCAGGGCATGATGTACTTCTTCTTTTTCGCGATGATGGCTTCCGGGCCGATGTACGTTTTTTCTCCCAAGATGAAAAACCTCCTTGTGTATGCTTTTATATCCTTGCACGTTCATGACATATGTGCGTCCGCACATGGGTCAGATGGAGTTGCGGCTCTGGCGGAACCGGTAGGTGCCGAGGCCGAATTCGCGCGGGCTCTTGTCCTTGACTGTTTCAAAAGCGGCGGCATCGAAGGCGTCGGCGGCGGTCTTGCCCGCAGCGAGCTTGTCGAGTGCTTCGCGGTAGAGTTTCGTTACGAGGCCCGTGAGTTCCGGCGTGTAGTCCTGTGCTTCGATGCGGTAGGAAGCGAGGCCGTTGAATTTGGCGAGATACGGATAGAGGCAGAGGTCCTTGGCAAATTCGATGTGGTTGCGGCCGTACTGGTCAATGCGGATCGGGTGCTTCTCGCCGGCCGTGTCGAGGAAGGCGTAGTGGCGGTCGAGGACTTCCGGGTTGTCGAGCTCATTGAAGGCCGGCAGGCTCATGGCCGGGAAGTCGTGGTCGCAGATCATGGACTCGTAGGTGCCGTGGACGATCGTTTCGAGCGGCAGTTCGGCACTCTCGACGATTTCGCGCAGCTGCTCGAAGGAGAGCTCGTACGAGGTCGCTGCCATGACGAGGCCGTTTGCCTTGAGGAATTTCGCGGCCAGATGATTGAAGAGATTGAAGGAGACGTCGGCCTGGATCGGGAAATCCGTGATGCTCTTGGCAAGCTTCAGGGAGCCGAGGTTGCTGACCATGATGCCGTCGGGGCGGATGCCCTTGAGGGCCGTGAAGAACTGTTCGAGTTCTCCGCATTCGCGGCGCATCGTCGTGCGCGGCGTATTGACGACGACTTTTGCCTTGTCTTTGGCGTAGGCGAGGATGTCTGCATAGTCGCCGAGCTTCCAGGGGCGCAGCGGGCGGAAGGCTTCACCGCCGACATAGACCGTATCAGCGCCGTTATCGATGGCGGCTTTGGCAGACGCAGGCGTGTTGACGCGGACGCTCAGATGGCGGTGCGGCGCGTTCTCCTTCTCGATGTCGCGTTCCTGCTTGAGCACTTCATCCTGGAAGCCTGCTTCCTTGACGGCATGGCTGAAGAAGCGCGGCTCGCGCTCGCCCGTGAAGCCGATGTCCTTCTTGCCGGGCTGGCCGAAGGCAAACGTCGTCGTGAAGTCGCGCGCGCGGTTGTCGTAGAGATTTTTCCAGCCCGCTTCGTCCGTCGTGTAGCCGTTCGGGTCAGCAATGTAGGCATCGATGGCCTTGCGGTACGTCGAGACGATGCGGCGGATGAAGCCGGCGGGACGCATGCGTCCTTCAATCTTGAAGGAGAAGACGCCGGCCTGGATGAGCTGCGGGATGGCGCGGTACATGCACATATCCTTGAGTGCGAGCTTGTAGGCGCCGGGGCCGTCCTGGTCGAGCACCTCGCCCGTCTGCTCGTCGATGAGCTTGTAGGCCCAGCGGCACGGCTTGAGGCAGCGGCCGCGGTTGCCGCTCTGGCCGAAGAGGACACCGGAGTGGATGCACTGGCCCGATTCGCTGATGCACATGTCGCCGTGCATGAAGTATTCGACTTCGATGCCCGTGCGCTCCTTGAAGAGGCTGAGCTCGGAGAGTGTCATCTCGCGGCCGACGACGATGCGCGTGATGCCGTATTCCTTGAGTTTCTCGATGGCGTGCTCGTTGTGCGTGTTCATCATGACAGAGGTGTGCAGGGGAATCGAGAGTCCCATCTCATGCACGAGTTCGAGTACGGCAAAATCCTGAACGAGCAGGGCGTCAGGCTGAATCTCGTTGAGATAGGCGAGGTATTGGCGCAGCGCCGGGATCTCTTCGTCGCTGATGAGGTTGTTGAGGGTGATATAGAGGCGTACATCGTGTGCGTGGGCGTAATCGATGGCTTTTTTCAGCATTTCGTCGCTGAAGTTGAAATCGCCTTCATGCATGCGCATGTTGAAGTGTTTGCCGCCAAGATAGACGGCGTCGGCACCGGATTCCACACCAGCGACCAGGGCGTCCCAGGTACCGGCTGGTGCCAGCAGTTCTACGGATTTGCGGTTTAAGATCATAGTATTTACTCCTTTTATCGCGATGTCAAATCGTCTAAATATTAATTATAACAGGAATATATCCCGCCAGCAAATAAGCAATGGATATTCTTGCACGGGATTATAATAAACATACTTTTATCCGGCATGAATCGTCAGTGATCCTGACAGGCATGCATGATCTGACGGGCCGTGTCCATGAAGGCTGCGAGCAGGCTCCAGTCATGCAGTTCCCGGCGGTAGCAGAAGGAGATCAGGCGCTCGCCGGTACGCAGCGGGATGCGCGTGAGGCGCTGCCGCTGTTGCTTTGTGAGGTTGCGCGCGATGAGGTTGGCGGGACGACAGAACATCAGGCCGCTGCCCGCGGCGCAGAGCTCGAGCAGCAGGCGCAGATTGTCGGATGATACGCGGACGAAGGGCTCGATATCGGCTTCGGCTAGCAGCCGGCGGGCAAGGCGTCCCGGTACGGTGCCGCTCTCGGAGAGCAGGAACGGGGCACGGGCGAGCGGTGCAAGGCAGCCGGGCGTGCCGCTGCTGAGGCGCTTCAGCAGACTGGCAAATGGCACCTGTTGCGCCTCGGCCAGCCCGATGAGCAGCTGATTGGGGATGAGCAGGACCATTTCCTCCTGATAGAAGGCTTCCTGCGTGATGCCGGCGAGCGGCTGCTCCATATGGACGATGGCCAGGTCAAGCCCGCCTTCGCTGAGCTTTTGGATCAGGTGGCGGTTGATATCCTCCGTCATCTGGATGCGGATGCCGGGATGCTCCCTCGTATAGCGTTTGAGGATGGCGGGCAGAATGGCGTGCTCGCGGTTGGGTGCGATGCCGATGCGCAGGCAGCCCGTCTCCTCCTGGCAGGCATCGGCGAGAGCCTTGCGCATGGCGTCTTCTTCTTTGTGGAGTTTCAGCGCGTGCTGGTAGAAGACCTGCCCGGTCCAGGTGAAGCTCAGCGGCACGCGGCGCACG
Organism: Mitsuokella sp. AF33-22; assembly: GCF_003475755.1. Classification (NCBI taxonomy): domain Bacteria; kingdom Bacillati; phylum Bacillota; class Negativicutes; order Selenomonadales; family Selenomonadaceae; genus Mitsuokella; species Mitsuokella sp. AF33-22. The sequence goes on from NZ_QRQA01000007.1 coordinate 97,982, forward strand.
ACGAGCGGCGCGCCGATTTCGCGCTCGAGCTGGGCGATGTGCGCGGAGAGTGTCTCGTATAATGTATACAAAAAGAGCTGTGGAGGTGCGGATGATGCATTTTGATAAAGAAACGTTGAAGAAGCTGTGGTCGGGGCCGCTGGCGTTCCTGCTGGCCAGCCTTATCTTGTCGCCCCTGACGGGCTGGGCGGGTGCGCTGGCGGTGGGCACGGCCTTCTGGATGGCACTCTGGTGGATCTTCCGCCCGGTGCACATCGCCGTGACCTCGATGCTGCCCATTGCCGTCAATGCCGTCTGTTCTCTGATCCCGAACAGCCATGTGATCTCCCAGTATTTCACGGATATCGTCGTGCTGCTGCTCGGGGCCGATCTCATCTGCATGGCCTGGAGCACGACGGGGCTCGACCGGCGCATTTCGCTGCGCGCCATCTGCTTCATCGGCACGTCCATGCGCCAGCAGATCTTCGTTTGGCTGGCTGCCTCCGTGCTGATGTCGGCCTTTCTGCCGAATACAGTCGTGGCGGCCATCCTCTGCCCGATTGCAGCCGGCATGCTCAAGGTCACGGGACAGAAGGACATCAGTACAAGCGCGGCAGCCGTGCCCATTTTGCTTGCCATCGGCTGGGGCAGCGGCATCGGCGGCTTCGGTATGCCCATCGGCAGCCCGGCCAATCTCGTGGCCATCTCGTATATCGAGGACCTGACGGGCCACGAATTCATGTACATCGAATGGATGTGCTGGTTCGTGCCGATTCTCTTGGCCGTCTTCATCTGCCTGCCTCTGACGGTTTCCGTCTGCCAGACGCTCGGCCTTCCGCCTGTGCCGTATGTCATCGGCACGATTGCGGCGAGCTCCTGTGCCTATATCCTGCCCGTGACGACGAGGGCCATCCCCGTGGGCTACGGCCTCGATGCGAAGGTCCAGATGCATCAGGGCCTTCGGCTGTCGATCCTGACCATGCTGGTCAATACCTGTGTTTGCTGGGCTGCCATGACATTCCTCGCGGGCTGATGGATATGTACAAGAACATGAGTTCACGATGTGAGGATGTTTTTAGTGGATTTGTGTCAGATTTTGTTGTTGACAAGTACATTTTGTCATGCTATATTACAACTATCGTTCAACCAGGCAAAGGCGCCTGATGAGAGGATGGGCCCGTTCTCTCATCAGGCGCCTTTTCATCTGGTGGGAGATGAATTTTATACGTAATCGTAATAATAGAAATACTTCAGGCAAAGAAGCCAGTTGTTCCCGCCGTGCGGTTCGCCGCGCTGTGCAGGGGGACGACTGGCTTTTTGCAACAGGAGGGAATTTGTATGAGCAATCATCACAGCAATGCCATGGCGGTCGCCCGGCCGGCCGAAGCCGCGCAGGATGAGAACCTGACGCGCGTACTCAAGCCGATTCATCTGTGGTCACTGGCCGTGGGCCTTGTCATTTCGGGCAATTATTTCGGCTGGAGCTACGGTTTTGCCGCCGGCGGCGTCATGGGACTGGCCCTGGCGCTGATCCCCGTCACGATTTTCTACGTGACGTTCATCCTTTCGTACTCGGAGCTCGCGACGGCCATCCCGCATGCGGGCGGCCCTTCCGCCTATGCGCGCCGCGCCATGGGCAAGTTCGGCGGGTATCTCAACGGCATCAGCTGCCTCATCGAGTTCGTCTTTGCCCCGCCGGCCATCGCGCTGGCAGTCGGCGGCTACGTTCATGCGCTGATTCCTGCCGTCGATCCGATGGTTGCGACCGTGGCTGCGTTCTTCTTCTTCATCTTCCTCAATTACCTCGGCATGAAGACATCGGCTACATTCGAGCTTACCGTCACGATCATCGCACTGGCCGGGCTCGTCGTTTACTGGCTGCTCGCGGCTCCGCATTTCGATGCCTCCCGCGTACTGACGACGCCGCTTTTGCCGAACGGCTTTGGCGGCGTGATGGCGGCGGTACCGTTTGCCATCTGGTTCTTCCTGGCCATTGAGGGCGGTGCCATGAGCGCCGAGGAGATGGTCGACCCGCAGCACGATATCCCGAAGGGCTTCCTGAGCGGCATGGCAACGCTGCTCGTCATGGCTGCCCTGACGCTTTTCCTGACGGCCGGCATCGCCGATGTCTCGGCCATCTCCGCCGTGGACTTCCCGCTGCCCATGGCCCTTGCATCTGCTTATGGCGACGGCTCTCTGCCCGTATTGCTCATGAGCGGCATCGGCCTCTTCGGCCTCGTGGCCTCGCTGCACGGCATCATCGTCGGCTATTCCCGCCAGACGTACGCCATGGCCCGCACGGGCTATCTGCCGAAATTCCTCGCGCATCTCGATGAGAAGCACCATACGCCTGTCTGGGCACTCGTGCTGCCGGGCATCGTCTGCCTGTTCACGGCCCTGACGGGACTCACGGACCTCGTCATCACCATTGCCTGCTACGGCTCCGTCGTCATGTATCTGACGAGCCTCGTCTCGTTCTTCATCCTGCGCCATAAGGAGCCGGCGCTCAAGCGCCCGTTCCGCGTGCCGAGCCTCGTCATCCCTGCCGTCAGCGTCATCATGGCCGTCTTCTGCCTCGTGAGCCTCCTGATGGCATCGAGTGCCGTGCTTCCTTACGTCGTCGGCATTTACGCCGTCGCGATTGCCTATTACTTCCTGCATGGCAACAAGCACATCCGTCCGTTCGAGGAGGAATTCGGCGTGCTCGATGATCTCGATGAGGATGCCTGATCATGCAGCAGGAAATCATCAGTGCCGGCATCGATATCGGCACGACGACTTCGCAGGTCATCTTCAGCCGGCTCACGCTCGAGGATCATTCCTATACGGCGGTGCCGGACGTCAAGATCGCGAAGAAGGAAATCCTCTATAAAAGTCCCATCCATTTCACGCCGCTGCGCGCGGACGGCAGCATCGACGAGCAGGCTCTATCCTGCCTGCTCGCCGATGAATACCGCCGGGCGCAGCTTACGCGCGAAGAGGTGACGACGGGTGCCGTCATCATCACGGGAGAGAGCTCCCGCAAGCAGAATGCCCGCCTGGCAGTGAAGAACCTTTCCGCGCTTGCCGGTGATTTCGTCGTGGCGACGGCCGGGCCGGATCTTGAGTCGGTGCTGGCGGGCTACGGTGCAGGTGCTGCAGCGTATTCCAAGCGGATTTCCAAGCCGGTCGCCAATTTCGATATCGGCGGCGGCACGACGAATGTCGCTGTTTTCAGCAATGGCGAGCTGCAGGATGCCTTTGCGCTCGACATCGGCGGACGGCTCGTGCGCCTGACGCCCAATCACCGCGTCTCTTACGTGTCGGAGCGCATCCGCCCGCTCGTGTCGGAGATGGGGCTGACGATACGGGAAGGGGAGGCGGCAGAGCTTGCGGATCTTCGCGCGCTGGCGGACCGCTTTGCGGATATCTGCTGCAGGCTCTGCCTCGGAAAGCCGCTACTACCTGTGGAAGAGGCACTTTTCATCAATCATGGGAAGCGGCCACAGCCCTTGCCTGCCGTCATGTTCTCCGGCGGTGTAGCCGAGTGCATCTATGGGAATCAGCCCGAGACGCTCGGCTGGCAGCAGGTGCTCGCGTACGGCGATATCGGCCCGCTGGTGGGCGCAGCCTTTCGCCGCCGCTTCCGGTCAGAACCGGCTGTGACACTGCTGGAGGCGGAAGAACGCATCCGTGCAACAGTCATCGGCGCGGGCAGCCATGCCATCCATCTGAGTGGCAGCACGGTACTCATGCACGATGACTGGGCACCGCTCAAGAACATCCCCGTCATCCGCCTCGACCACCCGGAGCGGCCGGGAACGATCGTCAGCGAATATCGCATGAAACGCGCCATCTATCCGAAAAATCAGCAGGTGGCCATCGCGTTTTCCGGTCCCGGACGCAGTGATTATACGGCGCTCAAGCAGCTCGCGCACAGCCTGGTTGCCGCGACGGCCGGCGAGCGCGGCCTGCTGCTCGTCGTTCTCGAGCAGGACCTCGCGAAGGCCCTGGGACTCCTGATGAAGCGTCAGGCCGGCGGCGGGCGGCGCATCATCTGTCTCGACCGCATCCGCGCGCTGCCGGGCGATTACATCGACGTGGGCCATTCAGTGGCCGGCACGGTGCCCGTCATCGTCAAGACGCTGATTTTCAAGAGCTGATATAGTCTTTCCTGTATCCATAAGGAAGGCTTGCTATAAGGAAAGCAGGAAATTTTCATGAAGTTAAAGACAACCCTCTTTGGCCAGACCTATGCATTCCGCGATGTCAAGGATGTGCTGGCCAAGGCCAATGAAGAAAAATCCGGCGATATGCTCGCCGGCATCGCGGCGCGCGGCAATGTCGAGCGCGTGGCCGCCAAGGCCGTGCTGGCCGATATGACGCTCCGGGACCTGCGTGAGAATCCTGTCGTGCCTTACGAGGACGACGATGTGACGCGCGCGGACCAGGACGCTGTGGATGAAGATGTTTACCAGAAAATCCAGTCGCTGACGGTCGGGGAATTCCGCGAATTCCTGCTGGCGGCGCAGCCGGAGGAAATCGCTGCAATCCGTCCGGGGCTGACGGCGGAGATGGTGGCGGGCGTCGCCAAGCTCATGTCGAATATGGATCTCGTCTATGCGGCGCAGAAGATGCATGTGGAGGCCACCTGCAACACGACCATCGGCCGGCCGGGCACGCTTTCGGCGCGCCTGCAGCCGAATCATGCGACGGACAACCCCGAAGGCATCATGGCCTCCGTCATGGAGGGCATCAGCTACGGCGTCGGCGATGCCGTCATCGGGCTCAATCCTGCCGTCGACACGATGGACAGTGTGGCGGATATCCTCAAGGAATTCAAGGAGTTCATGAACAAGTGGCAGCTGCCGACGCAGAACTGTGTGCTCGCCCATGTCACGACACAGATGAAGGTGCTCGAGAAAAACCTCGCGCCGATGGACCTGATGTTCCAGAGCCTGGCGGGGTCCGAGAAGGCGAGCCGCGCCTTCGGCATCAATGTCGCACTCATGGATGAAGCGTACGCCATCATGAAGGAGAAGAAGAGCTCGACCGGGCCGAACTTCATGTATTTTGAGACGGGGCAGGGCTCGGAGCTCTCGTCGGACGGCCATCACGGCGCCGACCAGCTCGTCATGGAGGCACGCTGCTACGCCTTCGCGAAGCGCTACCATCCGTTCCTCGTCAATACGGTCGTGGGCTTCATCGGCCCGGAGTACCTCTACGATGGCCGCCAGATGATTCGCGCCGGTCTCGAGGATCACTTCATGGGCAAGCTCACGGGCATCCCGATGGGCTGCGATGTCTGCTACACGAACCATATGCGCGCCGACCAGAATGATCTCGAGAATCTCGCGATGATGCTCGCCATGGCGGACTGCAACTATATCATGGGCATCCCGGGCGGCGATGACGTCATGCTGATGTACCAGACGACGAGTTATCACGATGTGGCATCCCTGCGGCGCCTCACGGGCAAGAAGCCCATCCGCGAATTTGCGCAGCGCCTGCAGGAACTCGGCATTCTCGATGAAGAAGGGCACCTGACCGGACTGGCAGGGGACCCGTCGATATTTTTCCACGTTGATCACATGATGCAGGGAGGCAAAGCCGTATGAATTGCGAACAGACTGTCGGAAAGGATTTCGTGCCGGATGTTTCCCTGCCGGAAGTCAAGGACAAGGTGCTCGTCGACCATCCGCGCAATCTGGAGATGATCCGGAGACTCAAGCAGACGACGAATGCACGTCTGGGCATCGGCCGTGCCGGCGACCGTTTCAAGACGGAGACGCTCTTGAAGTTCCGCGCCGATCATGCCATTGCCCAGGATGCCGTCTGGACCGATATCGATGAGACACTCATCGATGAGATGGGCTTCTACAAGGTGCAGACGCTTGTAAAGGACAAGGAGGAATACGTCCGCCGGCCGGACCGCGGCCGCATCTTCTCGGCAGAAACCATGGCAACCATCGAGAGAGACTGCATCCACAATCCCGATGTGCAAATCATCGTGGCGGACGGGCTCAGCGGCTTTGCCATCAATGCCAACCTCCGCGATATCTACGCCATCATGATGGATGGTTTCGCGGAGAAGGGCTATCGCGTCGGCACGCCGATTTTCGTGCGTTACAGCCGCGTGGCGACGATGGACAAGATCAGCGAAGCACTTGGCGCCAAGGTCACGATCCAACTCATCGGCGAGCGCCCGGGCCTTGCGACGGGCGAGAGCATGAGCGTTTACATGGCGTATGAGGCCAGTAGCGAGAAGCCGGAGTCTCAGCGCACGGTCGTCTCGAATATCTACGCGCATGGCATCCCGCCGCTTGAGGCCGGCGCGCAGGTCGTGCACCTGACGGAAATCCTCATGCGCGAGAAGAAGAGCGGCGTGGAACTCAAGATTTAACGCGATTCAGAAGGGAGGGACCAAGATGCTGATGGATGAAGCACAGCGCTTGACGGCGCGCATGGCCGTGCCGCCTGGCAGCCTGGGGCTCCTGGAGAGAGAGGTGCAGAAGCTCTTCCGCGCCTGGCCGCAGATTGAATGGGAGCTGCGGCCGCATCATTTCGTGTTTGCGGCCGACAATGGCATCGTCGCGGCCGGTGTCGTGGCACAGGACCAGGACATCACGTATCTGCAGGCAAAGAATATGGTGGAGGGCCGCGCGGCCATCAGCTGCTTCTGCAAGGTCCAGCAGGTGCCGCTTTCCGTGGTGGATGTCGGCATCCGAAGTGATGAAGCTGTCGGCATTGACCGCAAGGTCGCGAAGGGGACGGAGAACTTTCTCGAGAGCCCGGCCATGAGCGAGCGCAACTTCTGGCGCGCCTGTGATGTGGGCCGTGAGATGGTTCGGCAGGCGCAGAAAGAAGGATGCAATCTGCTTTCCTTTGGTGAGATGGGCATCGGCAATACGACGACATCGGCTGCCGTGCTGCATGCGCTGACCGGCGCGGACCTTGAGGATATCACGGGCTGCGGTGCCAATCCCGGCCATCCGGAGATCGTGCTGCGCAAACGCGAAGTCATCGCGGCGGCCACGAAGCACTACCGGCCCCTGATGAAGACGCCGCAGGACATCCTGCGCTGCGTGGGCGGCTTTGACCTCGCCGCGCTCTGCGGGGCCATGCTGGCTTGTGCGGAAGAACGCATCCCGTTCCTGCTCGACGGCTTCATCACGGCCGTGGCCCTGGCCTGCGCCGTCCGGATCAATCCCGAAGTGACGAGGATGGCCATCCCGACACATCTTTCCAAGGAACCCGGCACAGCCGTTGCCCTGCGCGCGGGCGGCATCAGGCCGGACGACGCGCCGATTCATGCGGAGATGTGTCTCGGCGAGGGTACGGGCGCCATCCTGGGCTTCTCGCTGCTGCGCACGATGCTCTACACCGTGCGGCATATGAAGACCATGGAGGAACTGGTCAAAAGTTCCAATCAATAAAAATATTTATCAACAGGCCTCGCTGCGAAGGAATGAGGCCTGTTTTGTGGTATTATAAAGAAAGTGGATGGCGATGCGAGGTCGAAAAGGAGCAAATCATGAAGCGGAACGCCAATCGTTATAAAAGAAGACTCATTCCTCTGGCTGTCTTTATTGTCGGTCTCCTGATCTTCCTGCTGATCGTGAGCCGCCTGGCGAAGAACGAAGAGATGATGATGCGGGACCGCTGCGCCCTCAATGCCCAGATCTATGCCGATGAACTCGAGAAGGATTTCAACCGCAGCAGCATTGCCACGGACATGATGGCCTATATGATCATGGACGAGGGCGGCATGCCGAGGAATTTTGCCAAAGCAGCCGCCGGCATGATGCAGAGGAGTCCCTATATCGACAGCATCCAGCTGGCTCCTGACGGCATCATCGCCGATGTCTATCCGGAATCGGCCCGCATCATCGGCAAGGAGAACCTCTTCGCCCTGCCTGACCGCGTGCAGAGCGTCACGTACAGCCGCGACAACAAGGCCACGATCATCCAGGGACCGTTTCAGCTCAGCGAGGGCCATGAAGGCCTCGCCGTGCGTCAGCCCATTTTCTTTAAGAATCCGGACGGGACGGAACGCTTCTGGGGCTTTTCCATCGTCGTTCTCAAGGCGCCGGACATCTTTGAGAGCATGGCAAATGATCTCAAGGCCACGCACAATGAGTACCGGCTTTCCAAGACGGAACCGGGAGACGATGAATATCATGTGGTCCTGGCCTCCAGGGAGTATCTGGACCGTCCAGAAGCGCAGACGTTTTTCTACGGCGGCTGTTACTGGAAGCTTGAGATCATGCCGGAGCGGGGCTGGCAGCCTTCGTTCCCGCTCGTCCTGTCATTTTTTCTGGGCCTCGGGATTGTCTTCCTCCTGACGGGCATGACCATGCTCCTGCTCAAGCTGCAGGAACGGCGCAATCATCTGCACCGCATGGCCAATACGGATTCCCTGACAGGGCTGTACAACCGGCAGGGCTTTGATGAAGCCGTTTCAAAATGGCTGCGCAAGCATCCGGAGGAGAAGGCGACGGCCGTCATCATCGATATCGATAATTTCAAGCTCGTCAACGATCTCAACAGCCACCGCGCCGGCGATGAGGCTCTGAAGAATCTCGCTCATACGATGCAGCAGCATTTCTCGGACGTGGCCTTTGTCGGCCGCAATGGTGGCGATGAATTCTGCGCGCTGTTCCGCGGCATGCCAGCAGCGGAGGCAGGCCCTCTCCTGGACGGTTTTGCCACGCGGCGCCACCTGTTCCGCTATGATGGCAAAGTGCACTCCTATACGATTTCGATGGGATATGCCGAATACCCGGCCCAGGCCCGTTCGCGCTCGAGTCTCTTCCAGTGCGCCGATGCCGCGCTCTACGCGGTGAAGCTGCGCGGCAAGCAGGGAATGTCACAGTATCAGCCGCATGTCGGCGAAGCCGGCCGGAGCCAGCTGGCGTTCGGCCTTCAGGATATCGCCATGCATCTGCCGGGAGCCATCCTCATCTACAAGGCTGATGAGCATGAGGAAATTCTCTTTGCAAATCTCGAGCTCATCCATCTGTTCGACTGCGATACGCTCGAGGAGTTCCTCACCTATACGAATGGGACGTTCCGCGGTATCGTGCATCCCGATGATTACGACCGCGTGGAAACGAGCATTGACGAGCAGATTGCTGCGTCCGGCAGCGCGGGTACGGATGCTGTCGTTTACCGCATCCTCACAAAGAAAGGCCGCCTGCGCCGCGTGCTCGACAAGGGCCGCCTCGTCGATACGGATTTCTACGGCAGAATCTTTTACGTCGTGCTGCTCGATGAGAGCAGCTGGGACTGAAAATAATATTCAAAAAAGCGGCTTCCGGGTGGTTTTTCGACCACAATTCCGGGGGCCGTTTTCTTGACACTGGATATAAAAAACTATAAAATGGAAAGGTATAGTTATGTCACGTATGCCAGGACGTACAACAACCAATACAAAAATAAAAGCATGAAAGCAAAAAAAGAAAAGGGGGGTGAATATTATCGTTACTATAATATTAGCGGTAATAGTAGCAGTATTTGTCGGTTCCGGCATCGGCTATGTGATGCGCAAGCGCACGGCTGAAGCACAGATCGGTTCCGCCGAAGCTGAAGCAAAACGAATTGTAGAAGACGCTGAGAAGAGGGGCGAGACGAAAAAGAAGGAAGCCCTGCTCGAAGCGAAGGAAGATATCCACCGTCTGCGTCAGGAACTCGATCGCGACACGAAAGAGCGCCGTTCGGAGCTCCAGCGTCAGGAACGCCGTGTCGTGCAGAAGGAAGAGAACCTGGATCGCAAGCTCGAGTCCGTCGAGAAGAAAGAGGAGGCCCTGACCCGCAAGGAAGTCCGCCTCGACAAGAGCCAGGCGGCCATCGATGAGATGCACGAGCAGCAGAAGGCTGAGCTCGAACGCATCTCGAGCCTGACGGCTGAGGAAGCCCGCACGATGCTCATGGCAGAAGCTGAGGAAGAGCTCAAGCATGAGAAGGCCATGAAGATCAAGGAGTATGAGCAGCAGACGAAGGATGAAGCGGACAAGAAGGCCCGCGAGATCCTGTCGATTGCCATCCAGCGCTGTGCAGCCGACCACGTCGCCGAGACGACCGTCTCCGTCGTGGCCCTGCCGAACGACGAGATGAAGGGCCGCATCATCGGCCGCGAGGGCCGCAATATCCGCACGCTCGAAACGCTGACGGGCATCGACCTCATCATCGATGATACGCCGGAAGCCGTCATCCTGTCGGGCTTCGATCCCGTGCGCCGTGAGATCGCGCGCATCGCACTCGAGAAGCTGATCCAGGATGGCCGCATCCATCCGGCACGCATCGAGGAGATGGTCGAGAAAGCCAAGCGCGAAGTCGACCAGCGCATCAAGGAAGCCGGCGAGCAGGCGACGTTCGAGACGGGCGTCCACGGCCTGCATCCGGAGCTCATCAAGCTCCTGGGCCGCCTGCGTTACCGCACGAGTTACGGCCAGAACGTGCTCAACCATTCCGTGGAAGTCTCGCATCTCGCCGGCGTCATGGCGGCCGAGCTCGGCTGTGATGTCATGCTCGCCAAGCGCGCCGGCCTGCTCCACGATATCGGCAAGGCCATCGACCACGAGGTCGAGGGCTCCCATACGTCGATCGGCGGCGATATCGCGCGCAAGTATCGCGAGTCGAAGGATGTCATCAACGCCATCGTTTCCCATCACGGTGATGTGGAACCGACCTGCGTGGAATCCGTTCTCGTCTCGGCGGCTGATGCCGTGTCGGCGGCACGCCCGGGCGCGCGCCGTGAAAGCCTCGAATCGTATCTCAAGCGCCTCAAGAGCCTTGAGGAGATTGCCGAGTCCTTCGATGGCGTTGAGCGCTGCTTTGCCATCCAGGCCGGTCGTGAGATCCGCGTCATGGTCAAGCCGGACAAGGTGGACGATGCCGAAGCTGCTGCACTGGCACACAATATCGTTAAGAAGATCGAGGACGAGCTCGAGTATCCTGGCCAGATCAAGGCCACGGTCATTCGCGAGACGCGCGTCGTCGATTATGCGAAATAAGCAAAAGCAAAAATACCATGTACTGAGGGTGCGGGGCGTCTGCCCCGGACCCTCAGTCGCTTAGAGGGGATAATTATGTTTGGTTTCAATTGGCTGCGCTCCCCAGGCGCGTACAACAAAGTGCAGGACAAGGCCGGCATCCAGTTCCTGGCCTCGCTGCTCGTCTGCTACCCGGAGGTCAGCTCGGTGCAGTATGATCCGAAGATGGGGGACCTCGTCCTCGATTTCATCCTGCAGGGCGAGATTGACTGGGACAAGATCAATCCCTTCACGCATTTCCTGCAGGAAAGTCTCGATACCTACCATGCGCTGGAGGATGGACAGAAGCCATACCTGGCCATCACGGGCGAGGCCGTCGGGGACAAGACGGTGCTCCTGCACATCACGCGCGAAGTGGCGACGCTGCGGCGCGGTGAACTCACGCTCATCACTGAGCTGATGCACACGACCTTTGGTTCAGCGCTCGTCGTGGACAATCATTCCCTCGACAACCTCGAAAATGATTTCGCGACCGTCCAGAGCGACCTGCTCGATCAGATGCTCGGGCAGGCACAGGAGATGCGTTTCAGGAGCCGCATGGTCGGTGTGCGCGAAGGCGACCGCGTGGTCGTCTACAACCGCTGATCATCACGCGGCAAAAGAGAAAAGAGGAGATCATATTGCGAATCATGCTGGTAGGGGATGTCATCGGCCGTCCGGGCCGCCGCACATTCCAGAATTATACGCCGAAACTCCGCGAGGAGAAGAACATCGATGTCGTCATCGTCAACGGAGAGAACTCCGCAGGCGGCAAGGGCTTTACGCGCAAGGCGCTCGATGAGCTCTACCGCGCCGGCGCCGACATCGTCACGTCGGGCAATCACGTCTGGGACAAGAAGGACGTGCTCTCGTTCATCGACGATGAGCCCTTTCTCATCCGCCCGGCCAATTATCCGGAGGGGACGCCCGGCAAGGGCTGGTGCTCTTATCCGTTCAAGGCGAAGAACATCGGCGTCATGAACCTCTCGGGCCGTGCCTTCATGCCGCCGCTCGACTGCCCGTTCCAGAAGGTCGAGGAACTCCTGCGCGAAATGAAACAGGAGTGCGACATCATCTTCCTGGACTTCCATGCGGAAACGACATCGGAGAAGATGGCCATGGGCTTCTATCTCGACGGCCGCGTCAACGGCGTCGTCGGCACGCACACGCACGTGCAGACGGCTGACGAGCGCCTGCTGCCGAAGGGGACAGCCTATATCACGGATCTTGGCATGGTCGGCCCGCGCGACTCGGTGCTCGGGGTGAAGACCGACATCATCCTGCGCAAGTTCACGACGGCGATGCCCGTGCGCTTTGACCTCGCGGAGGGACCGTGCATTTACTGTGCCGTCATCGTCGAGATCGATGATGCGACGAACCGGACGAAGTCCATCGAACGCATTTTCCTCCACGAATAAGACATGCACAGAAGAATGACCGAGTGCAGAAAATAACAGGAAAAAGAAGGATTTGAGCGGCCTGCGACGAATTATAGACCAGTAGTAGGAATACTGGCTGTAAATATGACAAGTGTTTGTAGTGCAAGAACAAGCATCAGATTGAACAAGGAGGTCGTGCTCATATGGAAATCTTGAAAGTTTCTGCAAAATCCAATCCAAATTCCGTAGCAGGTGCTCTGGCGGGCGTCATCCGCGAGAATGGCAGTGCAGAGATGCAGGCCATCGGCGCAGGAGCCTTGAACCAGGCGGTCAAAGCTGTGGCCATCGCGCGCGGCTTTGTAGCACCTCATGGCGTAGACCTCATCTGTATCCCGGCCTTTACCGACATTAAGATCGATGGGGAAGAACGCACAGCCATCAAGCTCATCGTTGAGCCGCGGTGAAACATAGTATAGGAGTGACTTCAGGATGCCAAGCGATCTGCATACGCATACGACTTATTCGGACGGAAAACTGACGCCCGAAGAACTCGTAGCCGCAGGAAAAGAAGCAGGACTGACCTACATGGCCATCACGGACCATGATACGGTGGAGGGAATCAGCCATCTCTACGAGAACGGCCTGTACCCGGCCCGGGGAATCAAGCTGATTCCTGGAATCGAATTCAGCGCCCATCACCCTCTGCATGAGATTCATATTCTTGGATACAATATCGATATTTACTACGCCAAGCTGGCGGATAAGCTCAACGAGGTCACGGAGGCGCGCTGGACGCGCTTCAGTGAGATGGTCGAGAAGCTCCAGGGCCTCGGCTACGACATCAGTGAGACGGAAGTGCTGACGATTGCCGGCGACAGCCGCTCCATCAGCCGCTCCCACATCGGCCGCGTGCTGGTGGACAAGGGCTATTTCCCAACGGTGCAGGCGGCTTTTGAGGCCGTCCTCCAGAAAGGCAAGCCGGCTTACGTGCCGCACTATCATCTCGAGGTGGAAGAGATCATCAGCCTCATCAAGGAGGCTGGCGGCGTCTCGGTGCTCGCCCATCCGAAGCTCGTTGGCGATGATGAGCTCGTGCGCAGTATCTGCCAGCGTGGCATCGACGGCATCGAGGTCTTCTATCCGCGCCATGACCGGGAGGACACTGCGCGTTACCTGGCGATGGCCCAGGAATACCATTTGCTTCCCTCGGGCGGTTCGGATTATCACGGCTTCCCGACGCGTTACCCTGACAAGCTCGGTGTTTTCACCGTCGAGGATTCGTACGCGGAGAAGTTTTACCGCCCGACGCAGAAACTCTGAACCATGAATGTAAGGAGAAAGTAAGATGGACGTGATTGCATTAGTAGGCCCGAGTGGTACGGGCAAGAGCCACCGGGCGCTCATCGTCGCGCACAAGAACCACGCCGATGCGATCATCGATGACGGCATCCTCATCAAGGATGGCAAGATCATCGCCGGTCATTCGGCCAAAAAAGAGAAAAGCAAGATCATGGCCGTGCGGCGCGCCATCTTCATCCTGCCCGGGCATGCCGAAGAGGTTCGCCAGGCCATCGATGCGGTCAAGCCGCACCGCATCCTGATTCTCGGCACTTCGGAAAATATGGTGCACAAGATCACGAAGACTTTGCATCTGCCGGCCATCGCGAAGATCATCCACATTGAGGATATTGCGACGCAGTCGGAGATGGAGAAGGCGCGCTTTTACCGCCTGAAGCAGGGCAAGCACATCATCCCCGTGCCGACTATCGAGCTCAAGCCACATTTCTCCGGCTATCTCATCGATCCGCTGCAGTCTTTTTTCAAGCGCTCCTCGACGAGGCGGCGCCGCCTCGGTGAGAAATCCATCGTGCGGCCCGTATTTAGCTATTACGGCAAACTCAGCATCGAGGATACGGCCATCAAGTCCATCGTGCGCAACGTCATCATGGAGAAGGGACCGTTCAGCAAGGTCAGCAGCATCCATGTTCGGCACCTGCTCGCCGGCGAGGAAGACCAGGGTATCTGCATTTCCTGTGAAGTCGTGCTGACGTATGGGAACCACATCCCGACGCTCATCCAGCAGGCACAGCAGCAGGTCCGCGAAGCGGTGGAATTCATGACCGGCATGGTCGTGCATGAGGTGGATATCGCCGTTAAAGCGCTTTACATCAAGGCGTGATTCCTGCCCCTGCAGCCGTCGGCGCAGGGGCTTTTTCATACAGGAGGAGATGCTTATGAAAGAGGTAAAATCGCCGAAAAAACCCATGGCGTTTTATTACATCCTGGTTCTGTTCGTCATCCTGATGTTCAATGAGATGGCCAAGCCTTACTTTGAGGAGGCACAGATCCAGCCGGTGGATTACAGTACCTTCATGGAATGTATCGACGACAAGAAGATCGACCATGTGGAGATCCAGTCGAACCAGATTCTCTACACCTTGAAGGACGACAGCAAGAAATACAAGACGGGCATCATGAATGACCCGAATCTCGCCGAACGCCTGCAGGAATCCGGTGCGACCTTCACACAGGATATCAAGGAGGAGACATCGCCTCTCCTGAGCTTCTTCCTGGCCTGGATCCTGCCGCTCCTGATCTTCTTTGCCATCGGCCAGTATATGAGCCGCAAGCTCATGGACCGCGCAGGCGGCAATTCCATGATGTTCGGCGGTTCCGGCAATCAGGCCAAGATTTACGTGCCGTCCTCGGAGGGCATCCACTTCAAGGATGTCGCCGGTGAGGATGAAGCGAAGGAAAACCTTTCGGAGATCGTCGATTACCTGCATAATCCTGAGAAGTATTCGAGCATCGGTGCCTCGATGCCGAAGGGCGTCCTGCTCGTCGGTCCTCCGGGCACTGGTAAGACGATGCTCGCGAAGGCCGTCGCCGGGGAGGCCAACGTGCCGTTCTTCTCGATTGCCGGCTCGGAATTCGTCGAGATGTTCGTCGGCATGGGCGCATCGAAGGTCCGCGACCTCTTCAAGCAGGCCAAGGAGAAGGCACCGTGCATCGTCTTCATCGATGAGATCGATGCCATCGGACAGAAGCGTACGGGAGCCGCGATGGGCAACGATGAGCGCGAGCAGACGCTCAACCAGCTGCTGACCGAGATGGACGGCTTCGAGGGCAATACGGGCGTCATCATCCTCGCGGCGACGAACCGTCCGGAATCCCTTGACCCCGCGCTCCTGCGCCCGGGCCGCTTCGACCGCCGCGTGCCGGTTGAGCTGCCGGATCTCCAGGGCCGTGAGGATATCCTCAAGGTCCATGCCCGGAAGGTCCGCATGGCAGCAGATGTCAATTTTCACACCATCGCGCGCATGGCAGCCGGTGCCTCTGGTGCCGAACTGGCGAACATCATCAATGAAGGCGCGCTGCGCGCCGTGCGCGATGGCCGCCATGAGGTGACGGAGGCCGACCTCGAGGAAAGCGTCGAGGTCGTCATCGCCGGCTATCAGAAGAAGAACGCCATCCTCTCCGACAAGGAGAAGCGCACGGTGGCGTATCACGAGATCGGCCATGCGCTCGTCGCGGCCCTGCAGTCGCATTCGGCGCCGGTCCAGAAAATCACGATCATCCCGCGTACATCGGGTGCTCTCGGCTACACGATGCAGGTCGAGCAGCAGGATAAATACATCCTTTCGAAGGAAGAGCTCGAGAACAAGATTGCGACCTTTACGGCCGGCCGTGCCGCCGAAGAAGTCAAGTTCGGGCTCGTGAGCACGGGTGCGTCGAATGATATCGAACAGGCGACGAAGCTGGCCCGTGCGATGATCACGCGCTACGGCATGAGCGAGGAATTCGACATGGTCGCCATGGAAACGGTCAATAACCGCTATCTCGGGGGCGATACGAGCCTGACCTGCTCGGCTGCGACGCAGCAGCAGATCGACAAGCGGGTTGTCGAGCTCGTGCGCAAGCAGCATGAGAAGGCCATCCGCCTGCTCCGGGAGCACATGGATAAGCTCGATGAACTCGCGGCCTTCCTCTATGAAAAGGAAACCATCACCGGCGAGGAATTCATGAAGATCCTCAAGGGCGATGAGAGCGAGGAGCAGCAGGTCGAAGAAGCCGAGAAGCGCCTGCTGGCCGACGAACAGAAGGACGCAGCTGACGAGGCGAAGAAAGCCGCAGAGCTTCAGTCCCTCGAGCAGGAAAAACGGGAAAAGTCTCCTGCTGATGCACCTGAGACGCCAGCGGCAGCTCCTGATAAACAGGAATGAGTTGCAGGAGAAGCGTCACAAATACAGCATAATAAACGGGATGGTGACATCCGGATATGATGTCACCATCCCGTTTTCTATGCCGTCAGGGCAATCGTATGTGATGCTGGTACCATCAGCCTCAGGCCTTGCTGGGCAGGGAGTCTTTTTCCGCTGCCTTGTCGCGAGATGCCGCTTCCCCGCCTTTGGCGTCGTCCTGGCCGTCCGGCGTTTCGTGGCGCGTCACGAGGATCTTGTCGATGCGCGCGCGATCCATATCGACGACTTCAAACGTGAAGCCGTTCCATTCGCATTTCTCGGCGACTTTCGGGATGTAGCCGAACGCTGATGTCAGGAAACCGCCCATCGTCTGGTAATGGTCGTGGTCCTCGTCCGGCAGCTCTGCGATGTCGAAGCGTTCCTTGAACTCGTCGATGGAGCAGAGGCCGTCGACGTACCACGAGTTCTCGTCGCGCGGCGTGAACTGGACCGGATCCGGCTCGACGTTTGACATCGAGTCGCCGATGATTTCCTGCATGATGTCGTTGAGCGTGATGAACCCCACGACGCCGCCGTACTCATCGAGCACCATGGCTTCGTGGATGCCCGTGTCGCGGAATTTCTCGAGCACGCGGAACGTTTCCATTGAGCGCGGTACGCACATGGGCTTGCGGATGTACTGTGCGAGATCGAGCGATTTGCGCTCGAGCGAGGCGTTGAGGAGATCCTTGGCGTAGAGGACACCGCAGAAATCATCGAGGTTCTCGCGGCCGACGGGGAAGACGTTCTGCGGATGCTCGCGGATGACGCGCAGGTTGTGCTTGAGGGAATCCGTGAGGTCCAGCCAGAGCATCTGCGTGCGCGGCGTCATCAGGGAATAGGCCGTCTGGTCGCTCATGCGGAAGATGCGGTCGACCATGGCCTGCTCGGACTTCTCGAAGGTGCCGTCTTCCGTTCCCTGTTCGATGAGGTCCTTGACTTCATCCTCCGTGACGGTATCCTCGACATGCGGGTTGACGCCGAGCAGCAGCAGGACGCCGTTGGCCGAGGTGGAGAGCACGGAGATGAGGGGGCGTGCCAGGCGGATCATGCGGCGCAGCGTCTTGTGGTATTTGAGCAGGACCTTCTCGGGCTGCTGGAGCGCCGTCTTTTTCGGCAGGAATTCCGAGAACAGCAGCGTGATGTATGTGATGACGACGATGCTCACGACGAGCGAAATGCCCCAGGCGTGCGGCACGAAGGAGATGAGCCCCGCAAGCAGCGGCGCGGCGAGCACGCCCGCCGTGATGCCCGTGAGGATGCCGGTCAGCGTGATGCCGACCTGCATGAGCGACAGGGCTTCCTCGGGGGACTCCAGCAGCTCGAGAGCGGCTTCTGCATCGGCATCGCCGTCCTCGGCCAGTTTTTCGAGACGTCCGCGCCGGCTTTCGGTCACTGCTGTCTCGAGCAGCGAGAAGAAGCCGTCCATAGCAACTAAGAGTAAGAGTAAGACGAGCAAGAGGCCCGCGTCAGTACTATCCAAGAATTATACACATCCTTTTTGATCGTTTGTCTATCGGCAGATTTCTTTTTATTATAACACGATTTCGCCTTGGCGTCAGTCCGGCCGTTCAAGGCACTCAGTCATCGTACCAGGGGCCGTCGCCAATGATGATGCCGCCGTGCAGCGTCACCGGCGTCGAGCTGCCCACCTTGGTCGGCATGCGCGTCGTGAGCTTGTATGGTGTATCGACGAGCCAGGCCGTCACGAGCACGGCGTCGTCCTTGATTTCACGGTATTTCTTGCGGTCGAGTTCGGCCGTGTAGACCTCGCTCTTGTGCGCGGACACGGAAGAACTCGTCAGCGCCTGCGTGAAGGCCATGCCGTCCGACCAGCGGTAGAGCGTCTTGCTGTTCTTGTCGAGGATGGCGAAATCGTAGACCTGTCCGTCACGGTGTGCGACGGAATAATCGCTGTCGCCGTCGTTCGTGACCTTGAGCTCCATGACGAGACGGCCATGCTTTTCTTCCACGGTCAGTTCCTCGATGACCTGGTCGAAGCTGAAGGCCGCATAGGAAGGCACAATCTCCGTGCTGTGTCCGCCCGAGGCCGGGAACGATACGCCGATGCCCGTGCCAAAAGAAGCAGAGGCCGTCGGCAGCGAAACAGCGCTGAGGCAGAGCGCCAGTGCGGGGATGAATGCGTATGCAGCATGATGCAGTTTCATCGAAATCACTCCTTGAGAAGCAAATGGATTTTCTGTTCAGATGCTTTTATTTTACCATGTTTTCTTATGGATTTCGAATGATGAATGACGAAAATCGAGTAAGTCGTCTGAGCTTTACAAGGCGCGATAAGTCCGATACAATAAAATGAACAATACGTTACGCATCGATCATAAAATGGAAGGGAACAAGAATATATGGATAAAGAAGAACGAAATGATTTGCCGGGGATACAGTGGTTCCCTGGCCACATGAAGAAGGCACAGCGGCTCATCGAGGAGAATCTGAAGCTTGTCGATGTGGTCATTGAGCTTTTGGATGCGCGCATTCCGGCGAGCAGCGCCAACCCCATGCTGGCGGAGATCATCAAGGATAAGCCGCGGCTCATCGCGCTCAATAAATCGGATCTGGCGGACCCCGCCAGCACAAAGCGCTGGCTGGCATATTTCCGCTTTCAGGGGATTCCGGCCGTGGCCATCGATTCGGTGAAAGGGCGCGGCATGAAGCAGCTCGTTGCGAAGGCAGAAGAACTCGCGCGCCCGAAGACGGACCGTTTCGTCAAGAAGGGCGGGCGCCCGCGCGCGGCGCGCTGCATGATCCTCGGCATCCCGAATGTCGGCAAATCGTCACTCATCAACCGGCTGGCCGGAGCCGTCAAGGCAAAGGCTGCCGATAAGCCGGGCGTGACGCGTGCAAAACAGTGGATCAAGATCGGGGCAGCGCTCGACCTCCTCGATACGCCGGGAATCTTGTGGCCGAAGTTTGAGGATCAGACGGTCGGGCTCAAGCTGGCATTTACGGGGGCTATCAACGATGAGATTTACGACCGGGAGCAGGTGACTGCGCTGCTGCTCTCCGTTATGCGCCGCGATTATCCGGAGCGGCTGATGGAGCGGTTCAAATTCAAGGGCGAGCTGCCGGAGACGGGGCTTGAGCTCCTGGAAGCCGTCGGCCGCAAGCGCGGCTGTCTCGTCAAGGGCGGCTTGGTTGACCTTGAGAAAGCCCAGCAGATTGTCCTCAATGAATTCCGTGCGGGCAAGCTCGGGCTCGTGACGCTCGATGAGGTCCCGGCTGCTGCCGAAGCACCGGCTGAGGAAGGGGCGGACGCATGAAGGACGTCAGGGACTCTACGATTAAAGAATTAACAGCCGTCTTTGCCGCAGGTCAGGTCACGGAGGACTTCCTTGCGGCTTGCCGCGCTGATTCGCGCAAGGCTGTGGGGACGCTGGTGCGCCGCTATGAGCGGGCGCAGGCCGAGCACGAACGGCTGCTTGCCATGTACCGGTATGAGCATCTGGCCTGGGCCGAAGGCCGCGAGATTGTCGCCGGTGTCGATGAGGCGGGCCGCGGGCCGCTCGCAGGACCCGTCTCGGTGGCGGCTGTCATTCTGCCGCACGACCTCTGCATCCCGAAGCTCAACGATTCGAAGAAACTCTCGGCCAAGGTCAGGGAGGAGCTCTTTGATGAGATTCAGGCGAAGGCCATAGCTGTGAGCTCGACGCTGGTGGATGCGGCGACCATCGACCGCGTCAATATCTATCAGGCGACGATCAACGGCATGTATGAGGCCATCTTTGCCCTCAAGCCGCAGCCACAGGAAGTCTTAATCGATGCCGTGCCGCTTGAGAATCTGCCGATGCCGTCGTCATCCATCATCAAGGGCGATGCGAAGTCGGCTTCGATTGCTGCCGCCTCAATCATCGCCAAGGTCACGCGTGACCGGCTCATGGACGAGTACGACAAGCTTTATCCGGAGTACGGTTTTGCGCAGCACAAGGGCTACGGCACGGCTCAGCATATTGAAGCGCTCAGGAAGTACGGGCCCTGCCCGATTCATCGCGTTTCGTTCGAGCCCGTGCGCTCTCTCGTGCAGCAGCTGCGCGGTTGACGTGCTCATGGGGATAGCCTATAATAAAAATAAGAATTGTAAGAAAATATTCGTGTGCATTCGTGTGAGGATCGTCTGCTGAAGCAGAATCCGGTGGAGGGCTTGACATGGACAAGGACGAACTCGGCCGTCAGGGCGAAGCGCTGGCGGCTTCTTATCTGGAAACGCGGGGGTATCGCATTCTCGCACGCAATTTCCGCGTGCGCGGAGCGGAGCTCGACATCGTGGCAGAAAAGAACGGGACGCTTGTCTTTGTGGAAGTCAAGACGCGCCGCACGGGCCGTTATGGTTCGCCGGCGCAGGCCGTCGGCTGCCGGAAGCAGCAGAAAATCATCTTTGCAGCACGCTGTTTCCTGCGGCAGAACGATCGGGAGGATTGCTTCTGCCGCTTTGATGTCATTGAGGTTTACGCTGCGGCGGGATGGCGGCTGCGCCATCTGCCCGGTGCGTTTGAAACGTGATGGCTGGAGGAGGGAAGCGGTTTGTTTGCAAGATCGTTTGGAGGAACTACGCTGGGCGTGGACGGGCTTATCATCGACGTGGAAGTCGATGCGGCTGCCGGCCTGCCTGCTTTTGACATTGTCGGCCTGCCGGATACGGCCGTGCGCGAATCGAAGGAACGCGTGCGCCGGGCCATCCGCAATTCCGGTGTGCAGCTGCGTCAGGAAAACGTGACGATCAACCTGGCGCCGGCTTCCATCCGCAAGGACAGTCCGGGACTTGACCTGCCGATTGCCATGGGGCTCCTGGCTGCCTACGGGCTCATCCCGGCCGAGCGCCTGTCCACGAGCCTTTTTATGGCGGAGCTCTCGCTGGAGGGCGAGTGCCGTGGTGTCCACGGCGTGCTGCCGATGACCATCGCGGCACGCGATCAGGGCCTCCGCGCGGTCTTTGTCGCGGCGGAAAACGCCAACGAAGCCCTGCTGGTTGAAGGAATTGCGGTCTATGTGCTGCACACGCTGAAGGAAGCCGTCGATTTCTTTCTCGGGGAGCGGGAGCTTTCGCCGGCCGTGCCGGAGGAGGCAGAGGCAATGCAGCAGGGGCAGGAGGATTTTGCCGATGTGCAAGGGCAGTTCCAGGCGAAACGGGCACTTGAGATCGCGGCGGCCGGCGGGCACAATGTGCTGATGGTTGGAGTGCCGGGGTCCGGGAAGACCATGCTGGCCCGCCGCATGAGTTCCATCCTGCCGCGGCTCACGCGCGAGGAGGCGCTCGAGGTCACGAAAATCTACAGCATCGCCGGCCTCCTGCCGCCGGGCGGCGGTCTCATCACCGAGCGGCCCTTCCGCAGCCCGCACCATACGACCTCGATGGTCGCGATGATCGGCGGCGGCAGCGTGCCGCGTCCCGGTGAAGTCACGCTCTCGCATCATGGCGTCTTGTTCCTCGACGAGCTGCCGGAATTCTCGAAGCGCACGCTTGAGGTACTCCGTCAGCCGCTTGAAGACAGGGCTGTGACCATTGCCAGGATCCATGCGACGCTGACTTTCCCGTCGAACATGATCCTCGTCTGTGCGATGAATCCGTGTCCCTGCGGCTATTACGGCGATGAGGCGGGCGGTCATGTCTGCGACTGCACGCCGACGGAAATCAAGCGCTACACCCGTAAGATTTCAGGCCCCCTGCTCGACCGCATCGACATCCACATCCGCGTGCCGCGCGTCCGCTACGAGGAGCTTTCCGCCACGCGACGGGCGGAATCCTCCGCCGCCATCCGTGCCCGCGTGGAAACGGCGCGCAGGCGTCAGCGCGAGCGCCTGGCGCCGTACCATCTCTTTCACAACGCGCAGATGAACCATGCCGTCATCCGCGAGACCTGCCCGCTCAAGCCGGACGTCCAGAGCCTGCTCGAGCTCGCCTTCCGCAAATTCGACCTCTCGGCGCGCTCGTACGACCGCATCATCAAGGTGGCCCGCACGATTGCAGACCTTGCCGGCACGGACGAAATCGCCCCGGAGCATCTGGCGGAAGCCATAAAGCTCCGGAGCGACGCGGAGCTGGATCTCGGATGAGTGCAGGTATGGCAGCGCGACAGAATTACAGTCAGGGAAGGATTTTATCATTATGAAAACCGCTGATGTTTTCGTGAATATACCCGTCAAGAGCATCGCCAAAGCGTATACGTACCGCGTGCCAGCCGAGCTTGCCCACATCGGGCCCGGCTGGCGCGTTTTTGTGCCCTTCGGCGGGCGCAGGGTTGAGGGCTTCGTGCTGCGCACGGCAGAACTCGCCAGAGAGCCGGAACGGCCGCTCAAGGATATCGTATCTGCCGTCGATGAAGAATGCTGGTTCACGCCGCAGATGATCGAGATTGCCCGTTGGCTCGCGGGGTTCTACCTCTGCTCACTGGCCGAGATCATGCGCCTCTTCATGCCGGGCAAGAGCGGCCTGCGCATCACGGCCGTCTACGACGCCGTGGAGGAGGCTGAAGGCCATGTGATGCTCTCGATGCCAGCCTGCCGCGCCATCTACGACTACCTGCTGCGCGAAGGGCCGAAAAAAAAGGGGACCATCGCCAAGGCCCTGCCGGACTGGCAGGCTGATATCGAAGACTGGCTCGCGAAAATGCTGCGCTACCACTTGATCCGCAAGGAATACGAGGCCACGAAGCGCGATGTGGCACAGTACGAGAAGATCGTCTGCCTCAAGACGGAAGTGACGCCGGAGCTTCTCGCATCCTACGAGCGCCGCAGGGCCCAGCGCCATCTGCTGACCGTCCTGCAGGATGAGGGTGAGCAGACGATGCAGGCGCTGAAGGAAAAGAAGATTTCCGCGCAGACGGTCAAGCATCTTGAAGAAGCCGGGCTCGTCAAGGTCTGCAAGCGCCGCGTACTGCGCGACAGCTATCGTGACGCGAAGAGCAGGCGGCGCCATATCGAGCTCACAGACGATCAGGAACATGCCCTCCAGGCGATGATGCCCTTCCTCATGCAGCATCAGTATCACGGCTTCCTGCTCAAGGGCGTCACGGGCAGCGGCAAGACGCAGGTTTACATCGAGATGGCAAGGCGCGTGCGGGCGGCTGGCCGCACCGTCATCGTGCTCGTGCCGGAAATCGCCCTGACGGGACAGGTCGTCCTGGCATTCAAGGCGTATTTCCCCGATGATCTCGTCGTCATGCACAGCCGGCTGAGCCTCGCGGAGCGCAACGACGCCATCATCCGCGTGCGCCGCCAAGAGGCGGGCATCATCATCGGTGCGCGCTCGGCACTCTTTACGCCGGCCGATGACATCGGCCTCATCATCCTTGACGAGGAACAGGATATGAGCTACAAGCAGGATGAATCGCCGCGCTACCATGCGCGCGTGGTCGCAGAAAAGCTCGCCGGGCTCCACGATGCCATCCTGCTGCTCGGCAGCGCGACGCCTTCGATGGAATCGTATTACCGTGCCAGGACAGGGGAGCTCACGCTGCTCACCATGCCGAAGCGCATCGGCGATATGCCGCTGCCGGTCGTTCACTGCGTCGACATGCGGCAGGAGCTGCGCATGGGCAACCGCCACATCATATCGGGAGCGCTGCGCCAGCTCATCGAGCGCACGATTGCGCGCCATCAGCAGGTCATCATCATGCTGAACCGCCGTGGTTTCTCGACGTTCGTCATGTGCCGCTCGTGCGGCGAAGTCATCCGCTGCCGTTACTGCGGTCTGCCGCTCGTCTACCACCGCAGCGGCAGGCTGCTCTGCCATCACTGCGATGTGCAGGAGCCCGTGCCCGATGTCTGCCCCAAATGCGGCAGCCGCTACATCAAGTATTTCGGTTCCGGCACGGAAAAGCTCGAGCAGGAGCTGCGCGAGCTCGTGCCGTCGGCCCGCGTCATCCGCATGGACCGCGACACGACGACGACAAAATTCGCCCATCAGGATATCCTCGCGAGCTTCCGCCGGCAGGAATACGACATCCTGCTCGGCACGCAGATGGTCGCCAAGGGCCACGACATTCCCAATGTCACGGCCGTCGGCGTCATCAGCGCGGATTCAAGCCTCAATATGCCGGATTTCCGCGCGGCCGAGCGCTGCTTCATGCTCATCACGCAGACGGCCGGACGGGCCGGACGCCACGGCCTGCGCGGCGAAGTCGTCATCCAGACGTACAATCCCGACCATTACGCCGTCACCTGCGGCATCCGGCAGGACTACGAGGGCTTCTTCGCCAAGGAACTCACGCTGCGCAAGGAGCTTTTCTACCCGCCGTACAGCCGCCTCATCAAGCTGCTCTATCAGTCGGAAGATGAGGAGAAGGCCAGGCAGGAAGCCACAACGCTCATCCATCACTTCGAGCAGTTCTTTGCAGGCGTTCCCGAGCAGAAGATCATCGGGCCGTCGCCAGCGATGATTGCCTGCTTCCGCGGCGTCTACCGCTTCGTCGTGCTCATCAAGACGGGAAATCTTCCCGCCGCCCAGGCCTTCCTGCGCCAGGAGGGGCTGCATCTGCGCACCGATGTCGCCATCGACATCGACCCGCTGACGATGCTCTGAGGCATCCCGACATACTGGCGGCTGCCGCCTCGCAGCAAAAGCGGCAAACCCTCGGTTCTCATTTCCGGGGGTTTTGTGTTATAATGAGGGATGGATTCGCAAACAAGTTGATTTTGGATGGTGAAAACATGAAAGTTACGAAAGAAGATCTGGAGAACGTAGCAGTCCTTTCCCGCCTGTCCGTACCGGAAGACAAGGCTGAGACGTATATCCAGCAGATGGACTCGATCCTGACGTATATGGACAATCTTTCTCAGGTCAATACGGATGACGTCAAGCCGACGACGTACGCGCTGCCGATGCAGAACGTGTTCCGCGAAGATGTCGTCAAGCCGTCGCTGCCGCGTGAGGCCGCGCTTCAGAATGCGCCGCTGCAGGAAGACGGTTATTTCAAAGTGCCGAAGGTACTTGAGGACTGACGGGAGGAACGATTGTGAGATTATATGAGAAACCGGCGCATGTCCTCCACGACATGCTCGTCAATAAAGAAATCACCTCGGTGGAGCTGACGCAGGACGTCCTGCAGCGCATCGATGAGGTCGAAGGCGATGTCGAGGCCTACCTGACGATCACGCGTGAGGAAGCGCTGAAGCAGGCGGCAGCCGTCGACGAGAAGATTGCAAACGGGGAGGAGATCTCCTTCCTCGAAGGCATCCCGGGTGCCATCAAGGACAATATCTGCACGAAGGGCGTCAAGACGACGTGCGCCTCGAAAATCCTCGAGCATTTCGTGCCGCCTTACGATGCCACGGTCATGACGAAAATCAAGGCGGAGAACCCCGTCCTGCTCGGCAAGGTCAATATGGACGAATTTGCTATGGGCGGCTCGACGGAGAACTCCGCTTACCACGTGACGCATAACCCCTGGAACCTCGACTGCGTGCCGGGCGGCTCGTCTGGAGGCAGTGCGGCGGCCGTCGCTGCCGGCACGGCCATCTGGGCCCTCGGCTCCGATACGGGCGGATCTATCCGCCAGCCGGCATCCTTCTGCGGCGTCGTCGGCATGAAACCGACGTATGGCCGTGTCTCGCGCTATGGCCTCGTCGCCTACGCGTCCTCGCTCGACCAGATCGGACCGCTGACGCGCGATGTCACGGACTGCGCGCACCTGCTCAACATCATCGCTGGTCACGATGAGATGGATTCCACGTCGAGCACGGCAGACGTGCCGGACTACACGAAATCCCTCGTCGAAGACGTCAAGGGCCTCAAAATCGGCCTGCCGAAAGAGTATTTCGTCAAGGGCATGGACCCCGAGGTCGAGCAGGCCGTCCGCGCCGCCATCGAGAAATACAAGGAGCTCGGCGCGGAAGTCGTCGAGATTTCCCTGCCGCATACGGAATATGCGATTTCGACCTACTACCTCATCGCGCCGGCTGAAGCGGCCACGAACCTCGAACGCTATGACGGCGTCAGCTACGGTGAACGCGTCGACGGCGAGGATCTCGTCCAGATGATGACGAATACGCGCGATGAGAAATTCGGTGAGGAAGTCAAGCGCCGCATCATGATCGGCAACTACGCGCTTTCCGCCGGCTATTACGATGCGTATTACCTCAAGGCCCTCAAGGTCCGCACGCTCGTCCAGCAGGACTACATGGAAGCGTTCAAGAAAGTCGATGTCATCATGGCCCCGACCGCACCGACGCCGGCTTTCAAGATCGGCGAGATGATCGCTGACCCCCTGCAGATGTACCTGCAGGATGTCTGCACGGTTCCCTTGAACCTCGCCGGCCTGCCCGGCATCTCCATCCCGTGCGGCAAGAGCAGCAAGGGCCTGCCCATCGGCCTGCAGATCATCGGCAAAGCCCTCGACGAGGCCACGCTGATCCGCGCAGCCTATACGTATGAGCAGAGCCAGGACTACCACAAGGAAATGGCTGATCTGGGAGGGAACAACTGATGAAATACGAAGCAGTCATCGGTCTTGAGATCCACTGCGAGCTCAAGACGAAAACGAAGATTTTCTGCGGCTGTGCGACGGGCTTCGGCGCGGAACAGAACACGCATGTCTGCCCGGTTTGCCTGGGCCTGCCGGGCGTCCTGCCGTCTGTCAACAAGCGCGTCGTCGAGTTTGGCATCAAGGCCGGCCTCGCCACGAACTGCACGATCAACAAATACAGCAAATTTGACCGCAAGAACTACTATTATCCGGATCTGCCGAAGAACTGGCAGACGTCGCAGTACGACCTGCCAATCGCTGAGCACGGCTGGGTCGACATCGATGTCGACGGTGAGAAGAAGCGCATCCGCCTGACACGCATCCACATGGAAGAGGATGCCGGCAAGCTCGTGCACTCCGGCACGACGATCAAGGACTCCGCGACGAGCAACGTCGACTACAACCGCACGGGCGTGCCGCTCCTCGAGATCGTTTCGGAGCCGGATCTGCGCTCGGCGGAAGAAGCCCGCGCCTATATGGAAAAAATCAAGGCCATCATGGAATACATCGATGTCTCGAACTGCCGCATGGAAGAAGGCAACCTGCGCGCCGACATCAACGTTTCCCTGCGCCCGGTCGGCACGAAGGAGCTCGGTACCCGTACGGAGATGAAGAACATCAATTCCTTCAAGAACCTCGAGGATGCCATCAATTATGAGATTGAGCGTCAGGAAGAGGTCCTTGAGGACGGCGGCCATGTCATCCAGGAGACGCGCACGTTCGACCCGGCCCGCGGCATCACGCTTTCCATGCGCAGCAAGGAAAATGCTCACGACTACCGCTACATGCCGGAGCCGGACCTGCCGCCCATCGTCACGAGCGAGGAAATCATCGAGAAGTATCGCAGCGAGCTGCCGGAGCTGCCGGATGCCCGCCGTGCCCGCCTCGAGAAGGAATTCGGCCTGTCTGATTACGATGCCGGCATCATCACGAGCTCGCGCGCCATGGCCGAGTACTTCGATGCCGTCGTGGCGACGGGGGCTGATCCGAAACTCGCAGCCAACTGGATCATGGGCGACCTCGCCAAGAACCTCAACGAGGATGGCATCGACATCGCGAAATCTCCGGTCAGCGCGGAGCGCCTCGGCAAGATGATTGGCCTCATCATGAAGGATACGATCTCCGGCAAGATTGCCAAGAAGGTCTTCAAGGAGATGTGGACGAACGAGGACGACCCGGAGAAGATCGTCAAGGACAAGGGCCTCGTCCAGATCACGGACACGGGTGCCATCGAGGCAGCCGTCGACGCAGCCATCGCCGCAAACCCGAAGGTTGTCGAAGAGTACAAGGGCGGCAAGAAGAAAGCCATCGGCGCCCTCGTCGGCCAGGTCATGAAGGCCACGCGCGGCAAAGCCAATCCGCAGATGGTCAACAAGATGCTCGCCGAAAAGCTCGCCGACTAAAACAGGATAGACACAAGCAAAGCCTTCCCCTCTGGGGAAGGTTTTTGATAAACAGGAAGGTGAATCGCCATGAAATACAAAGCCGCCATCTTCGACCTCGACGGCACGCTCGTCGATACGCTTGAGGACCTGGCCATCAGCGTCAATGAAATGCTCGCCTCGTACGGGTTCCCGACGCATCCGGTCGATGCATACCGCTACTATCTCGGCAATGGTTCGAAAAAACTCATCGAGCGCACGCTGCCCAAGGAAAAAGCAGCCGATGAAGCCTTCGTGCTCGAGGCGATGAAGCGCTATCAGGCCATTTACGAGCATCATCGCGACCACACGGGGCCATTCCCCGGCATCCAGGCGATGCTCGACCGGCTCAAGGCACAGGGCATACCCCTTGGCGTCTGCACGAACAAGCATCAGCAGGCAGCTGACGAAATCATCGGCGGCATGTTCCCTGCCGGGACCTTCACGACCGTCATGGGCGATCGCCCGGGCCTGCCCATCAAGCCGGATCCGAAAAAAGTCCTCATGATGGCCAGGGAATACGGTGTGAACCCCGAAGAGGTCGCCTACTTCGGCGACACGAGCGTCGATATGGACACGGCTGTCAATGCCGGCTTCCTGCCCATCGGCGTCCTCTGGGGCTTCCGCCCGGAGGCAGAGCTCCTCGAACACGGTGCCAGGGTCATCCTCGCCAGCCCAGAGGAACTCTTCGAGAAACTGACATTTGCAAAAGGATAAATATCATGAAACATAAAGTTCCCGTCGAAAAAGGAAAATCATATGAGATCGAGATTCGCACGCTCGGCACGAGCGGCGAAGGAGTAGGGCGTTACGAAGAGTTTACGGTCTTCGTGCCGGGAGCACTGCCTGGAGAGGCCGTGCAGGCCGCCATTGACGAGGTCAAGAAAACGTACGCCAAGGGACATCTCGTCAAGATCCTGCGCGCGAGCCGCGACCGCGTCACACCAGTCTGCTCCATCTATGAGCAGTGCGGCGGCTGCCAGCTCCAGCACCTCGACTACATGGCACAGCTCAAGGCCAAGCGCCAGCAGGTCATCGACGCTGTCACGCGCATCGGCGGCCAGAAGGATCTCTTTGTCGAGCCGACCATCGGTGCCGAGAGCCCCTGGAATTACCGCAACAAGATGCAGTTCCCCATCGGCCGCGTCAAGGGCAGGACCGTCATCGGCTGCTTTGCCCAGGGCAGCCATGAGATCATCGATACGCGCGACTGCCATATTCAGAAGGAAGGCAATAACGAGATTGTCAACACCGTGCGTGACATCATCACGGAACTGCGCATCCCCGTTTACGATGAAGACCGCCACACCGGCGTCCTGCGTCACGTCGTCGGGCGCGTCGGCGAAAAAGGGGAGCTCATGGTTGTCCTCGTCACCGCCACGAAGCAGCTGCCGCGCGAAAAGGAATTCGTCAAGGCTCTGCGCAGCCGCCTGCCGCACGTCGTCAGCATCCATCAGAACATCCAGACGTACCGCAACAACGTCATCATGGGACGCGAGACGAAACTTCTCTGGGGCAAGCCGACCATCCTCGACCGCATCGGCCGCCTGCAGTTCCACATTTCGCCGCGCTCCTTCTTCCAGGTCAACACGAAGCAGGCCGAAGTCCTCTACGGCAAGGCTCTGGAATTCGCGAACCTCAAAGGCGAGGAAACCGTCATTGATGCCTACTGCGGCACCGGCACGATCACACTGTTCCTCGCCCAGAAAGCGCGCGAGGTCTACGGCATCGAGATCGTCAAGCCCGCCATCCTCGACGCGCAGAAGAACGCCCGCGACAACAACGTCCGCAACGCCGAATTCATCGTCGGCGATGCCACCGAAGTCATGCCGCGCCTCTACAAGCAGGGCGTGCGCGCCGATGTCGTCGTCGTCGACCCGCCGCGTGCCGGCTGCACCGAGACGGTCCTCAAGACCTTCGCCAACATGCATCCCGACCGCATCGTCTACGTCTCCTGCAATCCCGCCAGCCTCGCCCGCGATCTCGCCATCCTTGAAAAACTCGGCTACAAAGCCAAGAAAGTCCAGCCCGTCGATATGTTCCCGATGACTTCGCACGTAGAAGTGGTCTCGTTGATCGAAAAGGTATCTGGACAAGGAGAACGGCACATTTGAATCGAGCGAATTTAGCGTGCAGGCTGCGGCGCCTTATGGCCGGGGCTCACTTTGCGCAGGGTCTGTTTTTCTGGCTTTGCCTGACGAATGTGACGCAGCTGGTCCAGCTCTATTTATATGAGGGAAAATCGCTGCCGCCGGAGGGGACGGTGCTGCTGCTTTTGGAAGGCGTGCTGCGCGTGGCGGGGCTTTCCCTGCTTCTGACGATGCTTTGCGCATTCCTGCCGCGCATGTGCCGTTTGGCTGTGGCCGTGCTCAGCGGTCTGCTCGTTCTGGTCGATGTCTTCTCTTTGATACATTATCATAGTGTGCTCGATGCGGGCCTCCTGCAGGTCATTCTGGCGACGAACCCGCAGGAGGCCGTCGAGTATGTGGCGACGCAGGGGGACGATATCCTTTCCCTGTTGATGGTAAGCCTGCTGGCAGGAGCAGTTTTCTGGCGATGGCGGCGCAAAGGTGCCATCATGCCTGTGCGGGAGCGCCGGCTGCCATTGCCGCATTCGCCGCAGTGCCCGTTCTTTGCCAATCGCCGACTGAAGGTCATGTCTGCCGTTGTGCTGGTCCTGTTTGCGGGCTCGGCCTGCCATGCGTTTGCGGACCCGGAGGACAGCGTGGAAAAATTGCCGCGCAACCTTTCCGTGGGCAGGCTGGCGGTGAATCTCAAGCAGTCGTATGATGAGAACCGTTCAATGGCTTATATCGATTATGCTTTGGCCAGTCAGCCCGTTGAGATTCTGGCGGATAATCATGACATCCCGCGCATCATCTTCGTCCTCGGCGAGTCGACAAGCCGTCATCATATGCAACTCTACGGATACGACCTGCCGACGACGCCGAATCTCTCGCGGCGCGAGCAGGCTGGTGAACTCACGGCGTTCTCGTCGGTGACAAGTCCGCATGCCGGGACCATGGCGGTCATGCGAACGCTGTTCAGCTTCTACGACAACGACGCCACGGGCATGTGGTATGAGTATGGCAATATCTTCGATATCCTGCGGGCGGCTGATGTCCGCACGGCCTGGCTTTCCAATCAGGAGAGTTCCGGTTTCTACGGGAGCATCGGGCGGACGCTGGCCTCGCGCTGCGATGAGCAGGCTTTCACGAGTCATCTTGCTCATACGATCGATTTGTCGGAGCGTTACGACGAAGAGGTCCTGCCCCTGCTGGACGATGCGTTGGCCGACGATGGACGGACGGACGCCGAGCCGCGGTCGGATTTTCTTGTCGTGCACCTGATGGGGACGCATGAGGATTTCAAGCGGCGCTATCCCGCTTCGTTTGCGCGCTTCACGGCAGCAGATGAGCTGGGTGGCGTCCGGGATGATGCCGCTTCGCGCCAGATTCGGGCGGAGTACGACAATGCCGTGCTCTACGATGATCATATCGTCGATGCTATCATCCGGCGCGTCGAGGATCAGGACGCCCTGGTCATCTTCCTGTCCGACCACGGCGAAGAGGTCAACGATGTGCGTGAGATTGTCGGTCATGGTGATGAGAGCAGTGCCTGGCAGCGCGACATTCCGATGGTCATCTGGACGTCTGCCAAATTCCGCGCCAATCATCCGGCAGACGTTTTGCGTATCCAGGCCGCCAAAGAACGTGCCTGGCAGAGCGATGAGATGATTCACACACTGCTGGATCTCATGAAGATCCGCGTGCCGCAGTATGAAAAAGAGAAGAGCCTGTTGTTCGATTGATTACAGACAGAAAAAGCATCGCTTTGGCGGTGCTTTTTGTATCGCAGTCTTAATCGAGCAGGATTCTGCAGAGGAACAGCGAATTTTATTTATAATAGATTAAAATTCAAGGAGTGATGAAGATGAAAGCGTCTTTCTGGTCTGCCATGCTGCTGGCAGCAGCGGTGGGGGTGTCGTCGTCATTTGTTTCCTGTCCGACCGCTTCGGCGAGTATCTCGACGGAGGTGGTGAAGACCGGGAATCAGGACTCGCAGTATCCAGTCGTTCACATCAAGGATAAGGCTGCGGTGGAAGCAGCGATCAACGCAGATATCCGCAGCCAGATTGAGGACATGAGGAACCGGCTTGATTATTCATACGATGAAGAAAAGGTATCGTATAAGCTGAAATATGAGGGAAAGGATTACGTTTCTCTCGTCCTTTGTCTCTGGACGTATAACCATGGGGCGGCGCACGGGATGCCGTATTACCGCGGCGTCACGTACAGCAGGGTGAATGGTGCGCGCATGAGTATCCGTGATTTCGTGAGGATTGGCTCCGATGATGCCTGGCGGATCTACAATCAGACGGTATTCAGCGGCAGCGGGAAGGTGCTCACGAGGCAGCAGCTGTTCCGGGATTATGCCAGTCAGCCGCTCAGCGGCAATTTCTACCTCGCGGGCCGCGGCCAGGTGGCACTCATCTACCAGCCGTATCAGCTGGCGGCGTTTGCTTATGGCATGACGAGTATCATCTTGCCGGCCAGACTGGTCGAGGAACTCAACGAGAAGAATCCGTGACAGGCAGGCTGTTCTGCTACATGGGATGAAGGAACATGAGAAAGGATGCGTAAATTGGCTGAAGAAAAGAATCCATGGGAGGAAGTTGGGCGGCTCTGCGAAATCGTAGCAAAGCTGCGGGGGCCGGAAGGGTGTCCCTGGGACCGCGTGCAGACGCATGAGAGCCTGAAGCCTGCCTGCATAGAGGAAGCGGCAGAGGTGCTCGGCGGAATCGATATCCTGAAGCAGACGGGCAAAGCCGAGAACCTCAAGGAAGAACTCGGCGACCTCCTGCTCCAGGTGATCTTTCATGCGCAGCTGGCACACGAGGAAGGATTCTTTTCGCTGGCGGATGTTGCGGCTGCAGCGGCGGACAAGATGGTGCGCCGTCATCCGCACGTCTTCCACGAGCCGCTGCTCGATGATGACGGCCAGCCGCTGACGGAGTGGCAGCAGATCAAGGCACAGGAAAAGAAGGGACGCGAGTGGGAAGAAGCGTATCTGCCGTCCGCCTTTGAGCAGGCTGCAGTCCTGATTGAACAGGAGAAGAAGAGGAAGGGGATATCATGATCCGTGATATTGTACGCGACACGTTTTTCCTGTCGCAGCCGTCCGTGGCAGCGGATCGCAAGGACATGCCGATTGCCGAAGACCTCATCGATACGCTCAAGGCCAATGCCGACCGCTGCGTCGGTCTGGCGGCGAACATGATCGGCGAGCGCAAGTGCATCATCGCCATCCGCGTCGGCCATGCGTACCTGGCGATGCTGAATCCAGTGGTCGTCCGCCACGCGAAGGAGCAGTATGAGACGAGCGAAGGCTGCCTGTCTCTCGATGGAGAACGGCCGGTGAAACGCTATGCCTGGCTTGAGGTGGAGTACCGCGATCTGAAATTCAAGAAACAGCGGCAGACATTTCGCGATTTTCCTGCCGAGATTGTCCAGCACGAACTGGACCACTGCGCAGGAATCCTGATTTGATGTGGAAGGGATCTCGATGTAGTTCATCTGCTGACCGAACAACTGACAACTGGATACGGAATATAAAAATGGAGCCGTCCTTACTGGATAGCTCCATTTTTGCGAGGGAATCTTGT
Source organism: Mitsuokella sp. AF33-22 (assembly GCF_003475755.1). Lineage (NCBI taxonomy): Bacteria > Bacillati > Bacillota > Negativicutes > Selenomonadales > Selenomonadaceae > Mitsuokella > Mitsuokella sp. AF33-22. Next base: position 132,154 of record NZ_QRQA01000007.1, read on the forward strand.
TTTATTTTTTCAGTTCCAGAATGGGGGCAAAGTAGGACAGCTTCGTGTAGTCCACGTTGCCGCCGTCGGTGATGGCCAGATCCGGGATGGCCGTGATGGGCAGGAACGAAAGATAGAAAATCGGATCGGGGAGGCGGCTGCCGATGGCCTTGGCCGCTTCGTCGAGCTCGTTTTCCTTGGCTGCCAGTTCCTCCGGCGAAAGATCCGAGGCGATGCCGGCAATCGGCAGGGGCAGGAACGAGACGATCTTGCCGTCGATGACGACAATCTGTCCGCCGCCCTGCTCGATGAGCGTGTTGGCCGCCAGGGCCATGTCCTCGTAATTGGCGCCGGCGACGACGAGGTTGTTGTCATCCGGTGCCGCCGTCGTGGCGATCGCGCCTTTCTGGAAGGACCAGCCGGAAATGAAGCCCTTGGACATATTGCCGTTCAAGCCATAGCGTTCGATGACCGATACGAGTGCCACGTCCTTTTCGGCACTGGGGCGGACAATCCCGCCGCGGACTTCAAGTTCGACATCGCGGCGCTTGCGCATGAAGGGGCCGATGCTGTTGATGGTCTCGACGACAGCCGTTCCTTCGTCGAGATCCACGTGATAGGCGAAATCATCCGCCGTCAGCGGTGCATGCTGCACGGTATGAAGCAGATTGTCCGCGCGCTCCGGGATGACGTAGTGGAATTTGTTCTCGCCGTTCTCGGTGACCAGCATACCCTTGCTGACGACCGTTTCCACCTGGAAGGTGCCCGGCTGATCGACGAGCAGGATATCGGCATCTTTGCCCGGTGCGATCGAGCCGACATGATCGTCAATCTGGTAGGCCTCGGCAGCGTTGATCGTGGCCATCTGGATGGCCGTCATGGGCTCGACGCCGGCGGCGATGGCCAGATGCACCATGTGATCGATGTGGCCTTCCTTGAGGATGCCGCGGGCATTCACATCATCGGAACAGAAGCTTGTATGGCGTGCCATGCCCGGCGCGCCCTCGGTGATGGCGCGGACATTCTCCTTGAGGAATTTCGTGACGGCGGATTCCCGGATGATCGTATGAATACCCTTGCGGGCCTTTTCGAGGAACTCCTCGTGGTCGTAGCTCTCGTGATCGACGCGGACACCGCTCATGAGATATTCGTTGAGAGCCTTGCCGGTTGCCAGCGGGCTGCAGCCGAAAATGGGGCGATGGTATTTCTGTGCGAGTACCAGGGCTTCCATGGTGTCGGGGTCTTTCGTCTGGACGGCTTCGCGCACGAGCTCCCAGATGCCGTAGCAGTGCGGGTCCTGATGGTACTTGGCGTGATCCTTGGCCGTTACGTTATAGGCAATCGTCGAAACCGGAATCGTGTACGGCGTCTTGTACGGCAGCGCCCAGAACACCTTCAGGGGCGAGGCGTCGACCTCGTCGAAAATGGTCTTGAGGCCGTCGACGCCGATGACGGAGATGTATTCATCGAGGCCGCTGACGATGCTCGTCGTGCCGTGCGGAACGACGGCCTGGGCAAAGCGGGTCATGCTCATCTTGCTGCATTCCACATGGATGTGGCAGTCGATGAGTCCCGGTGCCAGATATTTTCCCGTCGCATCGATTTTCTGCGTATGCGCATCGATGTAGTCGGAAATATCGCTTTCTACGGCGACAATCTTTCCTTTGTAGATGGCTACGTCAGCCTTATAATATTCGCTCGTATTGACGTTGATCAGCGTGCCGCCAAGGATGGCCATGTCGGCTTTCCGCTTGGCCGCGCCGGCATCGATGTACTCGGATAACAGTTCTTTCGTAAGCATGTCGATTCTCCTTAGAATTTAAGCATGGTCAAGGTGTACAGCAGGACGAGGAAGAGCACGAACATCACCCAGATGAGGGGATTGAGCTCCTTGCGGCGTCCGGCAATCGTCATCAGGATGGGGTAGAACAGGAAGCCAAAAGCGATACCATAGGAGATGTTGAACGTCAGCGGCATGCCGATGATGACCATGAAGGCCGGGAACGCCACCTCAAACTGATCCCAATGGATCTCGCGCAGGGAAGAGGTCATGAGCACGCCGACGATGATCAGGGCCGGAGCCGTGACCTGAGCCGTGACGACGGCCAGGAGCGGGGAGAAGATCATGCTGAAAGCGAAGAGGATGGCGACGACGATGGCCGTGAGGCCCGTGCGAGCGCCGACGGCAATGCCCGCCGAGGATTCGACGTAAGCTGCCGTAGGCGTCGTGCCCATGACGGCACCGCCGAGCATGGACAGGGAATCCGCCATGAGGGCGCGGCCGATGCGCGGCATCTTGCCGTTGCGCATGATGCCAGCCTGTTGGGCAAGACCGATGAGCGTGCCTGCTGTATCGAAGAACGCGACCAGGAAGAAGATGACGACGACAGCCCACATCTGCGGGTCAGACAGGATGGACGTCATGTTGCTGACGCCGACGCCGAACGTCGGGTCAAGGCTCGGTGCCATGGAAATGATGCTTTCCGGTGGTGGGATGATCTGGGTGACGAGGCCCATGATGGCCGTCAGGACGATGCCATAAAAGATGGCACCGGGAACCTTCTTTGCCATGAGGATGGCCGTGACGAACAAGCCGAAGATGGTGAGCCAGGTCGTCGGCACCTTGAACGAACCGATGGCGACCAAGGAGGACGGATCGGCTATGACGATGCCGCCGCCCTGCAGGCCGACGAAGGAGATGAAGATGCCGATACCGGCAGCCATCGCGTACTTCAGGTCCTGCGGGATGGCGTCGATGATGATCTCGCGGATCTTGAACAGGGAAACCAGCGTGAACAGGATGGACGCGACGAAGACGCCGCCCATGGCCTGCTGCCAGGGAATGCCCATGGCCAGCACGACCGAATACGTGAAGAACGCGTTATCGCCGAGGCCCGGTGCGATGGCGATGGGGTAATTCGCGAGGAAGCCCATGAGCAGGCAGCCCATGATGGCCGACAGGGCCGTGGCCGTGAAGACGGCGCCGGCATCCATGCCGGCATCGCCGAGGATGATCGGATTGACAAAGAGAATGTAGGCCATGGAGACGAAAGTCGTCAGGCCGGCCAGGCATTCGCGTTTTACCGTGGTGTTGTTTTCCGACAGGTGAAAGAGCCTCTCCAGGACTCCGGTGGATTGGTTAGACATGAAAATAAATACCTCTTGTTTCGTTATGCGTTAAATGGGTTACGGGCGTTTCCTCAGTGAGTCCGCGCATATGCTTCGAGCTCGGCAATATAGATGGCCTTCTGCTCATCGCTGATCCAGGACGTTTCGAACGAGTTGCGGGCCAGCGTCACGACCTGTTCCTTCGTCAGATTGAAGGCGTCGGCCAGTGCGTAGTAGTTGTCGCTGATGTAGCCGCCAAAGTAGGCCGGGTCGTCGGAATGAGCCGAGACCTTGACGCCCTTGGACAAGAGTTCAAGCACTTCCGGTCCCTTCATCTCCGGGCGCACGAACGTGTTGGACAGCGGGCAGGTCGTGAAGCCGATGTGATGCTTGGCTGCATACGCAACAAGGTCCGGGTCCTCGACGATGTTGGTGCCATGGTCGATGCGCTCGACGCCGATGACTTCCAGCAGGTCACGGATGTGCTCGATGGAATCCTTCTGGTCGATGTCCGCATGTGCCGTGAGGTGCAGGCCGTATTGCTCCGCCTGCGTGAACTGGTTGAAGAATTTCATCGGCGGGTTGTTGTGCTCATCGGAATCCAGGCCGACGCCGATGAATTTGTCGCGGTAGGGCAGGGATTCTTCCAGCGTCTTGCGTGCCGACTCACGCGACAGGTCGCGCAGGAAGCACATGATCAGTCTGGCATCGACATGGAGTGCACGGGCATCGACCGTTGCACGGTAGAGGCCGTTGATGAACGTCTCAAAGGCGATGCCGCGGCTCGTATGGGCCTGAGGATCAAAGAAGATTTCCGCATGACGGACGTTGTTTTCTGCAGCGTGATGGAGATATTCCATAGCCAGGTCATAGAAATCCTCTTCTGTCTGCAGCACATTCATAGCCGGATAGTAGACGGCCAGGAACGATGCCAGATCATCGTACTGATAGGAAGCGCGCACTTCCTCAATCGTCGTCTGGCCGATGTCCACATGATTCTTTTGAGCCAGTTTCAGTTTCAATTCCGGCTCCAGCGTGCCTTCGATGTGCAGATGAAGCTCTGCTTTCGGCATGCCTACGATAAATTCTTTCGTGACTTCTGTAGCCATGGATACCCCTCCTGTTAGCGAAAAAAAATAGACTGCCACACGCCATCAGCGTACAACAGCCACACAGTCCTCCAGTCCCCAGCGCCACTGAAGACCTTCTTATAGAATTGATTCTGTGTTCATTATACTCATATGGTTTTCATCTGTCAATCAGCAAAATTCTCAGCGCAGGAGACGTTTGTTCAATCTAAAATGACAGAATAAAAAATAGTATTATAACGAACGAAAAATTTGCTTAGCAGGATTTTTTATTACTTTATAGAAGAGATAAGTTGTATATACATTATGCTTCAGAATGATCGTTATAGAGAAGAGGTTTTGAATATGAGCGTAGAATTTTCTGGAAAGAAAGCGTGCATTGCGCCGGAGGGCGTGTTTATCATCGGGACGTATGACGAGAACGGCGTGCCGAATGCGATGAACGCGGCCTGGGGAACGCAGTCGGACTATGATGAAATCACGTTGTTCCTGGCTAGGCATAAGACGACCGAGAACGTCAAGCATACTAAGGCTTTTACGGTCGCGTTTGCCACGAAGGATACGATGGAGATCGCCGACTATTTTGGCGTGGAGACAGGCAATAAGGTAAACAAGATCGAAAAGGCCGGCTGCCACGTCCATAAGAGCACGCATGTCAATGCGCCAATCATCGAAGAGTTCCCGGTAACGCTCGAGTGTGAGTGCGTAAGCTACGACGATGAGACGGGAATCCTTGTTGGCAAGATCATCGCCCAGCAGGCGGATGAATCCGTACTCACGAACGGTGTGGTGGATTACGACAAGCTGCAGCCGATTCTGTTCGACATCGCCACGAGGACGTATCGCCTGGTGGGCCCCGTTGTCGGCAAAGCATTCCACGACGGCCTGAAGTTTAAGTAACCAGATACGTTGACTGCCGAGCCGCTTGGTTCCTTGGGAAGCGTTTTTCCAAGGCATCAAGCGGCTCTTTTATGATTGATAGCAATAACCATAAATGAAAATTATTGATTATAAAAAAAGAAAATATTTTACATCGCTTTAAATCCGTGTCATAATATACGTAAATAGTAATAAGATATATTAATAAATATAATAAATAAAAGGGAGCGATACGTATGATGGAGCTTTGGTACAATCATGTAAAGAGCTATACGCAGGATATCTTGGAAGAAAATGCTGACAATCTCAAACGATTTGAAGTTCGTCCCGGCATCTATTCCAATATCAACCCGGACGGCCTGCTTGACGTAAACGCTGCCGATTTCGATATTTCGGGACACTCCGTTTCCAAATAATGCAATCGTCTGTTTGGATGACGGTAAACAGAATACTGGGTATGAAACGATAAAATACCGCATCTCTTGTGATGGTAGTTCATAGAGATGCGGTATTTTGCTATATCTTATGTCTGTGGCTTATTGCCGATTTTACTGGCGGAAGGGAAGAAAATGCCGTATAATAAATTGTTACTTACGATGAAAACGCCAGGGGGATGAGACTATGGATCATGAGGAGTGCCGCCGCTATATCGAGATGCTGCAGCTTGAGCCGCATCCGGAGGGCGGATATTTTGCCGAGGTTTACACGTCGCACGAGCAGCGGCGACAGGGGACGGATGCGCGGCCGCTGGCAGGCAGCATTTACTACCTGCTCGATGCGGGCGCGGTTTCTGCCTATCATGAGATCGATTGCGACGAGATCTGGTATTACCATGCGGGTTGCGGCGTCGAGGCCTTCCTGTTCTATCCGGACGGCCAGTTTGAGACGGTCCGCCTGGGGCTCGATGTCGCGGCCGGGGAACGCCCGTCGTTCACGGTGCCGGCAGGCAGCATCTTTGCCGCGAGGAACCTTGAGGCAGACGGCTGCACGCTGATGAGCTGCATGACGGCGCCGAAGTTCCGCTATACGGGCTGGCGTCTCGTATCCCTCACGGAGATGCTGGGGGTGTTCCCGCAGCATGAGGCGGTCATCCGCCCCTTCTATCCGGCTCAGTAAGGGAAATGCTTGTGATGCGTCTGATGATGCAGGACTTTTTCTTTGTACATGTTGTGGTCGGCTTCCGCCAGGACGGCATCGATGTTGTCGGCGGGCAGCGTGGCCAGAGAAAACCCGAAGGAAATACCGATGTTTGCGAGGCGGAAGCGTTCATGCAGCTGTGCATGAATGGCTTCCGCTTCTTTCTTATCCTGCACGGCCTGGATCATGAGGAATTCGTCGCCGCCCATGCGGAAGACGGCATCGGTGGGGCAGGACTGGCAGAGGATGGAGGCCGTGGTCTGGATGAGGCGGTCGCCAGCCTCGTGACCGAACTGGTCGTTCGTTTCCTTGAGACCGTTGAGGTCGCCGAAGAAAAAGGCATACTGGCGGTCAGGCGGCAGCTTCTTGACGTAGTCCATGAGTCCGCGCCGGTTCATCGTATTCGTCAGGGGGTCGACCTTGCTCAGGCGGTCGATGCTCTGCATCATGTCGCGGTTGCGCAGCAGGATGGAGAAGAAGCGGACGAGTGCTGTGAGGAGCGGCACGGCTTTTTTGAGGTATGCGGGCTGTGGATTGACGATTTCAAGATACCCGTAGCTGTGGTCGTCGAGGCGCAGGCGGGCAAAGACGAGCTGCTTGAGGTTCGGGAGGCGCGGTGCGTAATTCGCGTTGTCCCGGCAGAATTGCTCGATATCCTCGATGACGAATACCGGAGCATGGATGAACTGCTCGTAAATCGGGCGGGCCTCTGCGCGCGGGAACGGCTTGATGTGTTTGGAGAGCGGTGACGCCAGCCGGTTTTCCCATATATAGGAAAAATGCAGCAGATCTCCTTTTTCCTCGACGATGACGATACCATCGGCACCGAGCTGATTGCCGAGCCGGTTCATCATCTTGCGGATGCCGTTCTCCGGCTTGAGCTCGTACATGCCGGAACGGATGATGTCGTTGACGGAAAGTTCCTGGTACAGGACTTTTTCCTGCAGGGCATGGCGCTGCAGGTAATAGTCGAGGTTGATGATCATGCAGAAATGACACAATTTGCCGTTCCAGGGGATGAGGGTATGGCAGAGCAGCCGCTGGGAGCTTGTGACGTGATTGTGGTAGATCCTTGTGTACACTCTGTTGTGGCTGAGCTTTGGCAGGCAGCAGTCCTCGCACGGGACGGTATGGCCGGCCATGAGCTCGTGGCATTTCTTTCCCTGCAGGGGCTCGTCGGGCAGCATGCCGAGCTCTTCGCGTTCGGCCTGGTTCAGATAGAGCACCTCGTACGTTTCGGGATCGGCGACAATGACGCCGAATTCCATATGGTCAAAGATCTCGCGTTCGATGATGATGTGGTCATTGCTGTAGGGGACGGCACCGTACATCGTTTCTTCCGCATGATGCATGCGGTTGATCAGGAGGCGCAGCAGGCCGTCGATGCTGCGCACTTCGGAGCCGTGTACCAAGGCGTAGTGCATCAGGAGTTTGCAGGCATGGCCTTCGAGCTTCGTGATGGCATGGAGGTCCTGCGTGATCGTCAGGAGGGCCTGCTGGATGGCGTCGTCCTGCTGCCGCTTGTAGATCACGAGGAAGCAGCAGCTGCCGATGCGGGCGATACTGCAGTTTCTTGGCAAGTGCTGCTGCAGGATGCTGAGGATGTGCTGCAGCAGATGCTGCCGGAAGTCTTCGCCGTATGTCAGGCCAATGGCATCGTATTCCGGTACGTCGAGCATCAGGCAGGTGTAATCTTCGCCGTGCAGACGGTATTCGTCCGCGTACTGCAGGGCATTCATGATCATGCCGCTGTAGTTCAGCAGGCCTGTTTCCGCATCGAGCAGTTCAGATGTGATCGCCGTCTGCTGCGCAGCGGCCTCTTGGGGGCGCGTGATTGTGACGAGCAGGCCGATGGCTGCCTGGTCATTTTCGCAGATCGGGAACTTCGATACCTGTATGTCCTGGAGACGGTGGTCGATGTTCATCTGCTCGGTGAGGTGCAGCAGCGGGCGTCCCGTTTGCATGACTTGTTCTTCCGTATCGTATGTGCTGGCGGCATGCAGCTGCCAGCCGAGTTCTCCGTCAGTCTTGCCGAGGATATCATCGAGGGATGTCACGCCGCGTCCCTTGAGAAAGGCGGTGCTGGCGCCGCGGAACCGGTGCTGACGGTCCTTCCAGAACAGCTGGATATCCGTCTCCTGCAGCAGGATTTTCCAGGTGGCCTGACTCAGCCTGTCCGGGCCTGCGGCAAAGAATTCCTTCGTGATGCCATAGCGCTCGATCATCAGTTTGACGATTTCCTGACGGTCGGGCTGCCGGCCCATAAGATCCTGGCACAGGCAGAGCAGCATTTCTCGTGAGGAGGACTTGACGAAGGCGATGCCCGTGAAGAAGAGCCAGCTGTAGCTGCCGTCGGACAGCAGGATGCGGAACGGAGCCGATAAGAACGATTGCGGACTGGCCATCGCCCGTTCGTAGAAGTCGGAGGCATCCGTAAACGTCAGGAAGCGTTCGCGGTCTGCCGGGTGTACGTACTGACTGGCAAAATGACGGAAGACCTCGGATACATTGCGGAAGCGGGTGCCGGCGCGCACGCCGGTCAGCGTCTCGATGATCTCGCAAATATCTTGATCGAGATCAAGGTACCAGATGGCATCATACGTCAGGAGGACATTGCGCACGATTTTGTCAAAACGATGTGAATCTTTATCGTCGATATTTTTCTCGGCCGTGATGTTGTAAAGGGATACCTGAAAAACGCTGCTTGGGCCGGAGTGGGCGATCAGCTTTGCCTGAAGGCGGAGGAATTGGCCGTTATCCACATACGTCATGGTTTCCCACTGCCTGGTCCGGATGAGACGGTCGATGAAGCGCCGGAACTTCTGGTTCATCGGGAAGTTCTTGGAACGCAGATTGACATTGACGTGGGTGATATCGGGTGTGCCGATGCTGTGCAGCGACTGGAGATAGAGGTCGTTAAGCTGCAGCATGCAGAATTCCTTTGAATTGTCGTAAACAATGGCGATGGGGAGGGGCTGATTGAAATCCACGAGGCCGGCCTGGCTGAGCAGGGCCGCATCCTCATTGGTTTCCAGCTGCAGGCCCTGATCGAGGCAGAACTGGTGGAAATCTTCGCAGGGCATGGGCTTGCCGTAGTAATACCCCTGGATCTTCTCGCAGCCGATGCTGCGCAGGAACTCGCACTGTTCCCGCGTCTCCGCGCCCTCGGCCAGCGTGTGGATGGAGAGTTCCTTGGCCATACTCACGAGGTATTTGAGGATTTTCCGGCTCTTTTCCGTGAATGGATGCAGGAACTTCATGTCGAATTTGATGGTATCGAAATCGTAGTCCTTGAGTACATTCAGCGAGGAATAGCCGCTGCCGAAATCGTCGAGCAGTACGGGATACCCGCTCTGCTGGAATTTCTGGAGGCCTTCAAGTACTGGTTCCATCTTGTCGACGAGTGCATTTTCCGTGATCTCGACCTGTATCAGGCCGAGCGGCAGGCCGTATTTTTGCCGGATGGCTTCAGTCGTGCCGAACGGGTCCTGGAACATGAAGTCGAGGCGCGAGAGATTGACGGAAACCGGCAGGGCCGGGAGATTGGCATCAAGGCAGCGGCGTATCATCTTGGCGACAGCGTGCAGGATGTAGGCATCGAGCTTGTGGACGAGGTGGGCTTCTTCGAGCACGGGGATGAAGATTCCCGGCGAGATTGTGCCGTACTGCGGGGACTCCCAGCGCGCGAGTGCCTCGGCACCTGCAAGCTCGCCCGTGAGCGTGCGGATCACCGGCTGCAGGTAGACGCGGATATATCCCTTTTGCAGGGCCTCTTCGAGATGCTCGCGCACGTAATTCTGCATGCGGCTGCGCAGGCCCAGCTGTTCCGTGTAGATGGCGAAGTGGCGCGAGGCATCCTTCTTGATGGTATCGCAGGCAATCTTGGCCTCGCTGTCGAAGATGCCGGTGAGTTCTGCGGCGGAGCGGGGCTCGTCGAGGAAGCGGATGCCGGCCTTCAGGGCGATGTTGGGATTCCCGATGAAGGCCTGCACGTGCTGGCAGGCTTCCGCGATGCGCTCCCGCACATCCATGGCATCGGCCAGCACGGCGAAGTTGTCGGAGCCGATGTGGACGATGAGCTTGTGCGGAAAGGTGCGCAGCAGGATGCCTTCGATGTGCTGCAGGCAGAGATCGCCCTGCCGGAATCCGTGCATGGCGTTGTAGAGATGAAAGTTCGTAATGTTGAAGAAGACCGGGCAGGACTGGATCAGGTGGTGTTCGGTCCATTCCTGCTGCAGCTGCCTGGCAGCTGCCTGAAAAAATTCCTGCCGGCTAGAAAGTCGATTCCTGATATCCATAAGATCCGCGCCCTTCGTCCTGTACGTAAGATGGTTCATGCCTTTCTTCTTGTCTTTCATTGTAACATAAATCGTCAACTACCCGCGACTGAAGTCGCGAGCTTGAGGG